>JAKQBZ010000265.1 GCA_029559435.1 Deltaproteobacteria bacterium
CCGTGCAGCCGGTCATCGATGATTACAAAAAAGATATGGTTGCCAAGGGCTTCAAGGCGGCAGAGGTTGACAGCTGGATAAAGTTCATAAAGGAACGCATTACGTACTGGAAAGAACAGGAGAAGACAAGAAAGATACCTACGGCATATCAATAAATCGGTTGGCGTAGCAATCATTGAGCAGTTGCGCTTCGCTCCTTGCTGAGGCGGGGCGCAACTGCCTCATAAACATTCCGGTGAGAGGGTTGCTATTGTGCCTCTCTTAAGGTTTACAGAATGCGAAGGAACATATAATATTTGGAGTACATTACATTGTAAATAACATGAAGCCCTTGCATGGCGAGCGGCAATGACATCTTCTTTCGGCAAGGGTTCTCATTTGAGCATATGAAAAGATATTCAATGCAGTAACGAACGAGAAGGATGCTTATTACAAAGATATAGAGTAAAATTTACTGACCTAATGTAAGGAGGTTTTTATGGCAAAGGTAAAGATGTGGAGGCCTGAATTAGAAACATTGCCGCGGGAAGAGTTGGAGAAAAGACAGTTGAAATATTTCAGGAAGCAGATGAAGTACGTCATAGAGAACAGCCCTTTTTACAAGAGAAAATTCAAAGCAGCAGGGGTAGCGCCCAGCGACATAAAGACCATGGACGATGTGAGGCGGGTCCCTTTTACGACAAAGCAGGAGCTGCTGCAATCCCAGGAAGAACATCCCATATTCGGAGATTTCCCGTGCATCAAGCCGGAGCAGGCGACAAGGGTCTTCCAGACATCGGGCACTACCGGCAAGCCTCTCAAGATCCCCTTCAGCAAAAAGGATTGGTTTAAAACGTATTATGAGCAGTTCAGTTATTTTATATACGGCTACGGCATGGAGAAAAAGGACGTGGCATTCTTTCCGTTCACCTACGGGACCTTTATCGCGTGGTGGGGGATCCAGGCTGCGATGGAGCAGCACGAGATCACAATAGTCCCGGGCGGCGGCCAGAGCTCGGACGCGCGCGTGAAAAGCATTATTGACTGGGGCGCAACGATCGTCTGCGGGACGCCTACCTACATCATTTACCTCGGCGAGCTGGCGCAAAAGATGGGGATCGATCTCCCCAACTCGAAGGTAAGGATCGTTGTCACCGCTGGCGAGCCGGGCGCGCAGGTCCCTGCCACAAAAAAACTTGTGGAAAAACTTTATGGGGCAAAGAACTACGATGATATAGGGAGCACGGAGATATCGAACTTCGGGTATGAATGCGTAGCGCAAAAGGGCACCCATATGTCAGAGGCGATGTTTTTGCCCGAATCCCTCGATACGGAGACCGGCAAGCCGGCGGCAGAAGGCGAGGCCGGCGAGCTTGTGCTCTCCAACCTTTTCTGCGAAAGCGCGCCGCTTTTACGCTATAAGACAAAAGACCTCGTAAGGTTCAATTACAAGAAGTGCGATTGCGGAAGGACGTTCCTGCGCATGGACGGCGGCGTATTGGGAAGGGCCGACGATATGTTCACCTTTGGCGGAGTAAACATCTTCCCCTCGGCGATCGAGAATTTCATCAGGGGCATCCCGACGTTTGCGAATGAATATCAGTTGATCATTCCCAAACAGGGCACCGGGAAGAGAATGAAAATTAAGGTGGAGCCGGCATCGGCAGCCGTATCGGACGAAGAGGCCAAAAACGCAGTGAAACAGCTGTCGGAAAGCATCGCCTACAATATAAAAGTTACCGCCGATATCGATCTCGTCGACCCGGGGAGCTTGCCGAGGTTCGAAGGAAAGGCAAAAAGAGTTATCAAAGAAAGTTGAAAGGTGTAAACTAAACAAGGTGCGGGTGGCGCAGGCTATTCGCACCTTGTAGAAATATGTTCTGCACATGCGGCGCTGTTGGGCTGAAAAAGGTACTTTACAAGAGGTCTTCATCGATCCCAGGGGAGGAAACAGAAGGCATGAGCCCGACGATACTGGTATTTGATTGGCTCGACAAACTTAAGTTCAACCGCTTCCACATAATTCTCACTACACTCATAGGCCTCATATTTATCGCAGGAGGCTACAATTCACAGGTCGTTGCGTACGTCTTGCCCCTTGCTCTCAAAGAGTGGCACCTGACGCCGCTTGCAGCAGGTACCATGATGTCGGCGAGCCATTTCGGCCTAATGCTTGGCGCCATCGGGTTCGGGATGGCATCGGACCGCATAGGAAGAAAAAAGACCATCATGCTGGCCGTTGCATCGCTGTCTGTCTTCAGCAGCGCTGCCTATTTCGCTCCCAACTATGAGGTGTTCTGCCTGTTGCGCGTGATCGCGGGCCTGGGGATCGGCGGCGCGGTGCCGCTCTCGTCAACCATCGTTTCGGAGTTTGCTCCTGCTGCGATCAGGGCGAGGCTTCTTACCGCGGCAGCCGGCGGCTTTACTCTCGGCTGGGCGGTAGCGGGACTTATCGGCACGGCGCTGATACCCGATTACGGATGGCGCGTGGTGCTCCTCTTCGGTTTCCTCCCTGTATTTTTACTTCCCATGCTCCAGTTTTATCTCCCGGAATCAATTCGATTTCTCGCAGGCAAGATGCGTTATGATGAAGCCCTGAGGGAGATAAAAAGGGTAGAAAAGATGGGGCGCTTCGAGCATAAGGAATGGAAGCCTGATAATTTTGCGCAGCCGCACGCAGGGCCAAGGGCCAAGCTGAGGGAACTTTTTCGTCCCGGACTGAGAGGAATGACCTTGCTGGTGTGGTGCAGCTACCTCTTCAACTTCCTTGCCATCTACGGGCTGTCTACCTGGCTGCCTTCGCTCCTCGCCAATGCGGGCTTTTCGCTGGCAAAAAGCTTCAGCTACGGGATCGTGCAGGCCATCGGATCTACGGTAGGAGGATTTTTCCTGGGCTGCATCCTTGATATCTTTGGCCGGAAACGAGGCCTCTGCCTGACCTATTTTCTGGGCGGGTTGTCCATCATCTGGTTCGGGGCCGTGACATCGGAGGTGCCCCTTTACTTAGCCGGATTGGCAACAGGGGTCTTTGTGGTAAGCGTCCCTGTGGCCCTACACGTGGTAGCAGGCGAGACATATCCTACCCACATCCGTTCGACCGGGGCAGGATGGGCCTACGCAATGGGGAGGATTGGATCGATAAGCGGGCCTATCGCAGGCGGTGCGATCCAGATGACCGCCCTCAGCGTAAGCCAGTTCTTTATGCTTTTTTCGCTGCCCTGCTTCGTGTGCGTGCTTCTCGTTGCGCTTTACCCTGTTGCCGTCAGGAAGGATGCGCTGGAGACGGTGACCGCAAAGCTGCTGAAGTAGATCATAGCTCATAAAAACAAGCACGAATTTCTAAGCACCCAATCCTAAACAATTACCCATGCCGCGCATCGCGCGGCACCCTCGAAGAATGAAGATGATCCATCAAGGATGAGCATGGCGTCGGGATATCCCACACAAACACGCTCATTCCGCTCCTGCGGCTTCATTCGCTCGCGTTCGGCTTCGGAACTTTTGCTTCGCAAAAGACCGAGCTTCCTCGC
>JAKQBZ010000293.1 GCA_029559435.1 Deltaproteobacteria bacterium
GCCCGAAGACCAGAAGAATGAGAAACGGTTTCTCGTTTATTTCAAGATCGAGAAGGTGCTGCCCCTCATCGGGGACAAGGAGTAGTCCACGGCAGAAAACCGGCTCATGACTGACAGCTCATAGCTGATGGCAAAAACGAACCGGGTTATTGCTGTTGCCATAAGTCATGAACTATGAGCCGAGCTTCTGCTTATTTACCTGTATTTTTTCGCGGCCCTGAACTCCGGCTCATCGAGGGACCCGTTCCCGTCCTTGTCGTATTCCCTGAATTGCTGCAATGTCAGGTCGGGAAATATAACGGTCAATTCCACTGCAGACACCTTGCCGTCCTTGTTGTTGTCGACATCCCTGAACTCTGAAGACCTCGGCCTGTCCCTCAGCCTGACAGGTTTTGCCCCGATGGCGGCAGTTTTCTGCAGTTTTTTCGCCTCTTTTTTTATAGGCGGTTTCTTTGGCTGTGCGGGGGCTGCCGGCAAAGCCTTCTTTTGTTCCGGTGGCCGTTCCTTCGCGGGCCTGGCATGAGCGGTTTTCGTTTGTGCCGGCGCAGGGGGAAGGCCTTTTCTGATCTGCAGCCCATCTCTCGTATAGGAGACGGTCACCATATCTCCTTTCCTGATCTCGTCGATATCTGCATACCCGATAAGAGAAGGGTTGACCATATCGAAGGCTATGGTCTTTCCCTTTCCCTTCAGGGTGATGTTCTTAGCGGCCCTGTCAATGCGCACGACAGAGCCGGTGACATCGACGGCTGATCGGGTTTTTACGCGGATAAGGTAGCGCTCTTTCGGCGTCGCGGAAGATTTGCCCGCAGCATCGGACACCACCTTAAGCCCCTGCTGAGGCATTGAGGGCTTTTCCTCGGCTTTGGCGAATGAAGCGGCCATTATGCTTACCGCGCCTAAAAGCCCTACGATCAGGATTTTTCTCATATCAGCAATGTGATGTTTTAACTATGTCTCTGCGACAAGTCAAGACTTTCATGGCTATCCATGAGATTATATACTTGATTTTTTTAGCTCCAGACCGTAACATTCTTTGTTTGCTGCTACATTCTCCGGGCACATTATGCTGATAGAAAAATTTATCGCCCATATCGCGCGGAAAAAGAACGCCGCATACCTCCAGTTCTCTCCGCGCGTATCGCATACCATACCGCGCAAGCGCAGCGATACGCCTCTTTTGCTCTACGTCCACGTCCCTTTCTGCGAGGAGCTCTGTCCTTACTGTTCATTTAACCGGGTTGTATTCGATGAGGCGCTGGCGAGGCCGTATTTTGAGGCGCTGAGAAAAGAGGTCCTCATGTACAAGGACCTGGGCTACGATTTCGGCGCCCTCTATGTCGGCGGCGGCACCCCTACCATCCTCATCGACGAGCTTGCAAACACCGTAGAGCTGATAAAGAAGACCTACCGGATCATGGAGGTATCCGTTGAGACGAACCCGAACCACCTGACGGATGCAAACATCGGCATCCTGAAAGAGATAGGCGTGAACAGGCTATCGGTGGGAGTGCAGACCTTTGACGACGGGCTTCTGAAGACCATCGGGCGTTATCATAAATACGGCAGCGGCGAAGAGATAGCTGAACGTCTTCGGTCAACACAGGGAAAGTTCAACACCCTCAACGCCGACATGATCTTCAATTTTCCGACCCAGACCATGGCTATCCTCGAAGAGGACCTCTCGCGGCTTACTGGCCTGAAGGTCGACCAGATCACCTATTACCCCCTTATGGTCTCAGATTATACAAAGGGCGTGATGAGCGAAAAGGTGGGCGCCGTGAAGTATGGGCGGGGCAGGGAGTTCTACATGAGGATCACGGACAGGCTCGCTTCGCTCTATGATCCGACAACGGCATGGTGCTTCTCAAGGGCGGACGGAATGATCGACGAATACGTGGTCAATTACGAAGAGTACGCCGGCCTCGGAAGCGGCTCTATCGGCTACATCGGCGGAAACGTCTATGCAAACACCTTTGACATCGTCGATTATGTCAGGCGCATCGGAAGAGGCGAGTTTCCCGTTGTCGCAAAGCGGGAATGTTCTATAAAAGAACGCCTTCTCTATGATTTTCTCATGAAGCTTTTTGGCCTCCATCTTGATCTTACCGAGCTCGGCAGGAAATACGGCGAAGAAGCTGACGAATACCTGCGCTGGGAGATCGCCTTTTTCAAGGCCGTGGGAGGGCTGGAACAACGCGAACACATACTTTCCCTCACGAAAAAGGGCCAGTACTACTGGGTCATCATGATGAGGGAGTTCTTCATCGGCGTCAACAACTTCCGGGACTACTGCCGCGAGATCGCGCAGCTTTCCTCACATTCGCATTGACAATAGGGGCGGTAATTAATACATTTAATGTTACGGAAGTGCCGAGGCGCCTGGTGGGTCTCCTGGTCTTCAAAACCAGTGTACCGGTGACGAGCTGGTAGGTGGGTTCGATTCCCATGCACTTCCGCCAATTGTTCAGCTTACAGCGATCAGCTTTCAGCAGAGTACATCATTCACCCCGTCTGTTTGGCCTGTCCCGTCTGTTTTGTCATAACTTTGAACATAGAACCTTGAACGCAGAACGTATTTCACCTCAATTGTGCTTGAGTGCGGCATTGGACCTATTTTCTTCTTGTGATTTTGTAAATGTTGTGGCAAGAAATAGACATTCAACCATAAGGAGCGACCATGAAAAAACATATCTGTATACTCTCTATTATGCTTATGCTTTCTTCAGGGTTCGTTGCCCCGGTTATCGCTGACTGCCCCGACGAACCGATGTCATGCTGGGGG
>JAKQBZ010000298.1 GCA_029559435.1 Deltaproteobacteria bacterium
GTTTATCGATCGCGGCGCAGTCCAGTGCGGGTTCTGTTCTTCAGGCATGATCGTTTCGGCAACGGCCCTGCTTTCTGCCAATGCAAAGCCATCGCGGCAGGAGATCCAGAGGGCCCTGGAGGGAAATCTCTGCCGGTGTACGGGCTATAACAAGATCATCGAGGCCATCGAGAGCGTGAAGGACCAGAAATGATGGAAAGGATAATAGGAAAACGCGTCCCCAGGATCGACGGCCCGACCAAGGTAACGGGCGAGGCAAAATACACGGTTGATATCCAGATGCCCGGCATGCTCTGCGCAAAGATACTGAGGAGCCCCTTTCCCCATGCGCGGATCCTGAACATCGATACCGCGAAGGCTACGAAAATACCAGGGGTGAAGGCGGTGATCACCGGGCGGGATGCGTGGGATGTCCGCCACGGTTTTGTTGAGACGCCGCGATATCCGGCAGACCAGTATGTGCTGGCGAACGACAGGGTCCGCTATCTCGGCGAGGAGGTAGCCGCCGTTGCAGCCATTGATGAGGACGCGGCCATGGAGGCCCTGGACGCCATTGACGTCTCCTATGAGGAGCTTCCCGCCGTCTTTGATATATTCGAGGCAATGAAGCCGGGAGCCCCCGAGATCCACCCTGTCGAGATCCCCGACCTGATCGGCGATTTCAGGAATATCGGCGGGCAGTGCGCGAACAGCTATGGCGATGTCGAGGCAGCCTTTGCCCGCGCTTACCTGGTAAGAAAAGACCGGTTCGAGCCCGAATTGAGGACCCACTGCTATCTGGAGCCCCAGGCGACCGTGGCGCACTACGATGCAGCAGGGATACTGCATGTCTGGACCTCGGGCATGGGGACCTTCCGCAAGCGCATGCACCTTTCCCGGACCCTCAACATCCCGGCGAGCCGCGTCCACGTCCATAAATCCTGGGTAGGAGGCGCGTTCGGGGGAAAGATCGACCTCTTTTCTCATGAGTTCTGCACGTCCCTCCTCTCCATGAAGACCGGCAAGCCTGTCCGCTATGCGGCTGAACGGGAGGAGGTCTTTGCGTACTTCCGCCACAGCCAGAATATGATCGTGGACCTTGAGACCGCTGTGGACAAAGAAGGTGTGCTTCTCGGCCAGCGCGTGCGCTGCTATAACGATTGCGGCGCCTACCGGGGCAGCGGCGTTGTCCTGATCTTTACCACCTGGGGCTATCTCGTACTTCCTTACCGGATGCCCGCCCTTGATTACATCGGCTACTCCGTATATACAAACAACCCCGTGCGGGCTCCCCAGCGGGGACACGCGGCGCCGAAAATACGCTATGCCGGCGAAACCCAGATGGACATGATCGCTTCTGACCTCGGCATCGATCCTCTTACGATCAGGCTTCGGAATGCAAGGAGACCGGGGGAAGTGCTTCCCAACGGCGACAACATCAGAAGGGCAGGCCTCATCGACTGCATCCGCCAGGCAGCCGAGGAGACTGACTTTGCAAGGAAGTATGAGGAGAACAGGGCCCTGCAAAAGGCAGCCTCCCCTATAAAGCACGGCATTGGAATGGGGGCAAGCGGGTACTTTACGGGCACCCTCATATACCCCAACAACTCAGCGGCCGTGGTCAAATTCAACGACGACGGGACCGTCCATCTCCTGACGGGCGCCCTCGATATCGGCCAGGGCGCCGAAACAATACTCGCCCAGATCGTGGCCGAGGAACTCGGCCTCGGCATGGAGGACATCCAGGTGGTGTCAGGCGATACGGATGCCACCCCCGTGGATATCGGTTCGTGGATAAGCGGCTTGACGCTCGTGACAGGGAACGCGGTGAAGAAGGCGGCAGAGGATGCGCGAAGGGTGCTCCTTGCATCGGCATCGAAGGCGCTGCAGGCCGCCCCCGAAGACCTTGAGCTGAGATCGAGACGGGTTTTCATCAAAGGAACAGATCGATCCATATCATTTGAGCAGGCCGTTGCCCGCCACATCCGTGACAATGACGGCGACCCGATCGTGGGCAGGGGCTACTCAAGGGCCCTCAAAGAGGCAGAATTCGGGCCGAGCCTGAAGAATGCAAAGGGGACGTGGAGCGAAAGCTATGCCTTTGACGCCCAGATCGCTGAGGTTGAGGTTGACACGAGGACCGGGCAGATCAGGATCACCAAGGCCTTCACCGCCCACGACTGCGGCTTTCCGATCAACCCTCTCCTTGTTGAGGGCCAGATCGACGGCCAGGCGTCCATGGCCGCAGGACAGGCCCTCGCAGAAGAGGTCACCGTGAAAGAAGGGGTCACCCTGAACCCGTCATTCCTCGATTATAAGCTCCCGACGGCACATGAGATGGTCGAAGCCCGGTACGTCGACGTTATCACGGAGGCATACGAAAGGGATCGTGAGTTTGTGACCAAAGAGGTCGGCGAAGGCTACGTCTCCGGCATCCTCGGCGCCATAAGCAACGCCGTGGCCAATGCAACGGGGAAGTGGAGCACGAAACTGCCTATAAAGATAGCGCCCCGCAAGGAGGACGAAGAATGAACCTTCCCCGCTTTATCTATCACAGCCCGGGCTCACTGAAAGAATGCGTCGCAATCCTTGCCGATAAAAAGAATGGCGCGCAGGTGCTTGCTGGAGGGAGCGACCTCCTCGTGAGGATGAAGCTCCGCCTTGAGACGCCGGGCCGCCTTGTGTCGCTTGCCGACATCCCCGCGCTGAAGGATATCGCCTGCCTTCCGGGAAGAGGGCTGGCTATAGGGGCCGGGGTCACCCTTTCCCTTCTTGCATCCGACGCCGTAATACGCGAGAAATGCCCCGCCCTTGCAGAGGCGGCAGGGCTCGTGGCAACGAACCAGATCCGGACCGTCGCTACGATTGGCGGCAATGTCTTCCAGAACACCCGGTGCCGGCATTACAACAGGTCGCCCGTGTGGGGCAAGGCGGTCTCTCCGTGCTTCAAGCGAAACGGAGGGCTCTGCCACGTTGTGCCCAAAGGCAAGAAGTGCTTCGCCGTTTACCAGGGCGACCTGGCGCCTTTGCTGATAGCCCTCAACGCAACCGTCACGATCGTTTCGAAGAAGGGCGCTGAAGAAATCCCCGTCGAATCGCTCTACTCCGGCGACGGCAAAGCGCCGTTCAAGAATATAGCGGGCAAGGTCGCTACGGGATTCACCATCCCTGAAGGCTCGCTCGGCATGCAGGCCGCTTACAGGAAATACCGCTTAAGGGGCGGGATAGATTTTCCCCTTGCCGGGGTGGCATCTGCCCTGAAGCTCAACAACGGGATGGTGGAAGACCTGAAGCTCTGCCTGACAGGCGTTGCCTCTCGCCCTGTTGCGGTGCCGAAAGCCAGGGAGGCAGCAAAAGGCAAACCCCTCAGCCGCGAGATCGCCAGGGAGGTGGGGAAGCTGGCATATGCCGCGGCCCATCCGCTTGCGAACCTTGAAGGCGACCCCGCGGCGCGCCGCTCCATGATCCGCATCATGACCGAGGATATGCTGGCGTCATTTATGATGTGAACGGCCCTTTCCTGTTGTGCTGTTATCGGCCTTTTTGTATCTTCAATACCTGCCCTGCATATACTTTATCGGTTTTCAGGCTGTTCAATTGCCTGATCTTAGCGGGCGTCGTCTCAAAACGACCGGCAATGGACGAAAGCGTATCGCCCCTTTTAACCTTGTACCTGCCGTATCTGTCTGAAGATGCTGTTCTTGTTTTCTTCACGTTTAATGCTGCGTAGCTCCCCTTGCTTGTTGTGGGGATCTTAAGGACCTGCCCTTGAACCAGCTTATTTTTATTTTTTATCTTGTTGTTCGATATTATTTTTGAAGAAGAAACATGGTACTTTCTGGCAATGGAGGCAACCGTTTCGCCTCTTTTTACTTTGTGTTTTATAAACTCAGAGCTTGCAGAAGCAAATCGAGGTTTCCCGCCCTGGGGAATGGTGTCAGCTATTAAGCGAAACTTCTCTGCATATCCCTCAGGGAGCTTTAAATTGTACCCGCTGTCCGGCGTCAGCTTATGCCGCAATTCCGAATTAAGCAGGTTCAGCACCTCTTCAGATACCTCTATTTTTTCCGCAATATCTTGGAGCTTCATTACCTTGTTCACCTTGACCGTTTCAAAGGAAACAAGATTGTCTGCTGCGCTTAAAGCAAATCCATATCGTTGTGGATCTTTAACAATATGCAGCGTGGCAAGAAACCGGGGAACATAGCGGGCGGTTTCGTTGGGCAGCTGCCTGTATAGATCCCAAAAACTGTCCAGGTAGTTTATGTGCTGCCTGGAGATCACCCTGAGGACCCTTCCTTCGCCGCAGTTGTAAGCGGCGAGCGCTGTAAGCCAGTCGCCGAACATGCCGTGCAATTCTTTTAAATAAGCGATCGCCGCCCGGGTGGATTTTTGCACATCCATGCGCTCGTCAATCCATTCATCGCGGCTGAGGCCGAATTTATAACCAGTTGAAGGAATGAATTGCCACAAGCCAAGTGCTCGTGCGCGGGAGTAGGCGTTGATTTTGAAGAAGCTTTCTACAAGCGGAAGCCAGAAAAGCTCTTCCGGGACCCCCGCTTCTTTTAATGCGTTCACTATAGCAGAACGGTACATGCCGGAACGCTGATAGGCTGCAATAAATTTATCCCGCTCTATGCCTTGAAAAGACCTGATCTCCTTTTCGATATCAGCGTTCATGGTCAATGGTATCTCGCTGTTCTTGCCGTCAAGGACAGTCCTCCTGGAGGAATAAACGGCTAAGATGCGCCGGGCAATTAAAAGGCGTAAATTATCCTTCTCCTGGGAGATCGCAGCATCGCCATCGGCGTCCAGGAGCAAAGAATAAGCCTCATCGAGGGCGTTTAATGTTTCCTCTATATCTCCTTTCTCCCAAAGCTTGTCTGCTCCTTCCAGCAACTCCAATGCATGCTCCATCGTGTCCTGCTTTTCATCGCTGCCATTGTCTTCTCCCGTTGCATAGTCATCCGAATCAAGATCAAAAGAACTGCCCCTTTTTGCCTGATCATCAACTGCACCTTCTTTACTCGTTGCCTGTTCTGTTATCCTGGGGCCAGCGGCGATTGAAGGTTTTTGATCAGCCGTATTGTGAATATTTTGGGCGCAGCAAAAAAAAGGAAGGGAATAGACCAGGCCAAAGATTATAATACAGGCAACGCAACTGCTTTTTATCTTTTTCATTTGAACAGCTCCTTTATACGGCGCATCTCAAATCGCTGCATTCGATCATAATGAGCTACCACGCTGCACGCTGCGAGGGATCATCCGGATTCAAATAAAACGCCGCAACCGGAAGATCTCTCCTCTGGTAGCGGCCCGGTCACTCTCCAACTGCCTTTCAGAAAAAAATGGTAGGCGCACGGGGTTTTGAACCCCGGACCTCTACCGTGTCAGGGTAGCGCTCCCCCACTGAGCTATGCGCCTACAGTGATCCGATTATATACCAGCAATTTCGAGGTGTTGTCAAGGAAATTCAGCCATCAGGCATCAGCTATCAGCTATCAGCTAAAAGCTTTTTTTGTTTCAGCTGACGGCTGTGTGCTGACTGCTGGCGGCTGCTTTTACATGAGCCAAGAGCCGGTCTTAATCCTTGAACGTTACTTCTCCTTTTGCGTTGGCGTCGATGGTGATCTTCTGCCCGTCCTTTACCTCTCCTTTCAGTATCATAAGCGCCAGCGCGTCCTGTATCTTCTTCTGGATGATCCGCTTCAGCGGGCGCGCCCCGTACGTCGGGTCGTAGCCTTCCTTTGCGATCATGTCCTTAAGCTTGTCGGTATACGCAAGCGCGATATTTCTTTCTGCCGCGCGCTTCGTGAGGTAATTGAGCTGGAGCTTCACGATCTCCTTGATATTTTCCGCAGAGAGGGACCTGAATATGATGATGTCGTCGATCCTGTTGATGAATTCGGGCTTAAAGTGCGTCTTCACTGCCTCGGAGACCCTTCGCTTCATCTCGTCGTAATCCTTGTCGGTGAGGTCGGTGATCCATTGGCTTCCGATGTTGGACGTCATGATGATGACGGCATTTTTGAAATCCACGGTCCTGCCCTGGCCGTCCGTCAGCCTCCCGTCGTCGAGGACCTGGAGGAGGACATTGAATACCTCTGGGTGCGCCTTTTCCACCTCGTCGAGGAGGATAATGGAGTAAGGCCTTCTCCGGACGGCCTCGGTGAGGTAGCCGCCCTCTTCGTAGCCCACGTATCCCGGGGGCGCCCCGATGAGCCTCGACACGGAGTGCTTTTCCATGAACTCGCTCATATCGATGCGGACGATAGCCTGCTCGTCGTCAAAGAGGAATTCGGCAAGCGCCCGCGCAAGCTCTGTCTTGCCTACGCCTGTCGGCCCCAGGAAGAGAAAAGAGCCAAGCGGCCGGTTGGGGTCCTGCAGCCCTGCCCTGGCGCGCCGTATCGTGCTCGAGACCGCTTCTATTGCTTCTTCCTGGCCGATGACGCGCTGGTGGATCCGGTCTTCCATGGTGACGAGCTTTTCCATCTCGCCCTCAAGCATCTTCGATACGGGGATGCCCGTCCACTTCGAGACGACCTTCGCGATGTCCTCTTCATCCACCTCTTCCTTCAGCATCTTCCTGCCTTTCTGGAGCTCGGCGAGATCCCTGTTCCTGGCCTCCAGCTCCTGCTCCAAGGACGAGATGGTCCCGTAGCGAATCTCCGCGACCTTGCCGAAATCGCCTTTTCTCTCGAGCTCATCCGCCTCGGTCCTGGCGCGGTCGATCTTTTCCCTGACCTCTCCTATGCCCATAATGAGGGCCTTTTCCTTTTCCCAGTGTTTTCTTTTTTCCCCGACCTCTTTTTTAAGCTTTTTCAGCTCTTCTTCGAGCTTTTTCTTCCTGTCCTTCGATGCCTCGTCCTTTTCTTTCTTGAGCGCCTCGATCTCTATCTGGACCTGGATGACCTTCCGCTCGACCTCGTCGATCTCCGTGGGGACGCTGTCGATCTCCATCCTTAGCTTCGATGATGACTCGTCAATAAGGTCTATCGCCTTGTCGGGGAGGAACCTGTCTGTGATGTACCTGTGGGAGAGCGTGGCTGCGGCGATGAGGGCGGAGTCCTTTATCCGCACGCCGTGGTGGAGCTCATATCGTTCCTTCAGGCCCCTGAGGATCGCGATCGTTTCTTCCACCGACGGCTCACCGACCAAGACCGGCTGGAACCGCCTCTCAAGTGCAGCATCCTTCTCGATATACTTACGGTATTCGTCAAGTGTCGTGGCGCCGATGCAACGGAGCTCGCCGCGCGCCAGCGCCGGCTTCAGCATGTTCGACGCGTCCACGGCGCCCTGCGCGCCCCCTGCCCCGACGATCGTATGGAGCTCGTCGATGAAGAGGACCACCGTTCCGGCGGCCTCGCCGATCTCCTTGAGCACTGCCTTCAACCTGTCCTCGAACTCGCCACGGTATTTTGCCCCAGCCAATAGCGCGCCGAGGTCAAGGGAAAGCACCCGCTTGTTCTTCAGCGTCTCCGGTATGTCGCCGCTTATGATCCTCTGGGCGAGGCCTTCAACGATGGCCGTCTTCCCGACCTCCGGCTCGCCGATGATCACGGGGTTGTTCTTCGTCCTCCTGGAGAGCACCTGCATGACCCTCCGCACCTCTTCGTCGCGGCCGATTACCGGGTCGAGCTTTCCCTTCCTCGCCTCTTCCGTCAGGTCGCGGCAGTACCTCTGAAGCGCCTGGTATTTCTCTTCCGGGGCCTGGTCGGTGATGCGCTGGCTGCCCCGTATATCTTTCAGCACGGCGTAGATGCTGTCCTTGGTGACGCCGTTATTTTTCAGTATCTGGGCGGCAGAGCCCTCCTTGCCCTCTGCGATGCCGATGAGGAGGTGCTCGGTGCTGACGTATTCATCCTTCAGGCGCAATGCCTCTTCGAAGGCGATGTCAACAGCACGCTTCAATCCCGTCGAGATATAGACCTGTGCGGACCCCTCGACGCGGGGCTTCTTCTTCAGCTCGCGGTCGAGGTCGTTGAGGATGGCGTTGGCGCTTGCGCCGAGCTTGTCGAGGAGCGGCTTTATTATCCCTTCCTTCTGCGTGACGAGGGCGTAGAGAAGGTGCTCGTTCTCGATCTGCTGATGGCCCATCGACTCCGCCTTCTTCTGCGCCTCTGCTACGGCCTCCTGGGCCTTTATGGTCAATTTTTCCCAGTTCATATGGTCACCTCTGTAGATTTAAGCTTTCAGCTCACAGCGATCAGCCATCAGGATGAAAACAAACTATTCTACATAGTCTTGCTTGCTGCTGACTGCTGGAAGCTGACTGCTGATAGCTGTATTTAATATAAACACGATTTTGGGAAAATCAATATAAGTGCACCGGCATCGGGCTCTTCCTCTCACATTTTACGGGGTTCATCCCCTTACGGCTTACGCCCACGACTTACGGGTGTCCTGCCATGAGCTGTGGGCTTATAGCCGGAGGGTTTTTACAAATCTTTACAACACATTCCTCATATGCTATGAATTAGCCATGAAGGTCGAGTGCGAAGGGAACACTTACGAATTCGAGAGGCCGATGCTGGCCTCGAAGCTGCTGGAACAGCTTTCGCTCAGCAGGGAAACGCACCTCGTCGTGGTCAACAGAAAGCTTGTTACCGAGGACCATAAGATAGATCGGGATGATGAGGTAAAACTGATAAGGGTCGTATCGGGCGGATGAAATGCAGGGTCTGCGGAAAACCGGCAAGCATCAACCTCCGGTCATATAAGACCGCCCTCTGCGAAGAGGACTTCATTGCCTTCTTAGAGAAGAGGGTCTCCACCACCATAAAAAAATACCGCCTCATTGATGAAGCCGATAAGCCGATCGTGGCGGTTTCCGGCGGCAAAGACAGCCTGTCCCTGTGGTACATGATGAACAGGCTCGGGTATGCCGCAGACGGGATCTACGTCGACCTCGGCATAGAGGGCTATTCCGAGCGGTCCCTTGAGAAGATCATGCAGATGGCGGATATGCTGCAGCGAAAGGCCTACATCTTCCATGTCCGCAATGCATTGCAGAAGGGGATAGACGGCGTCGCAAAGGTTATCAGGAGGCCCACGTGCTCTGCCTGCGGGACGATAAAGCGGTACATCATGAACAGGATATGCATTGAGAAAGGCCGCACGGTCCTTGCCACGGGCCATAATCTCGACGACGAGGCATCGGCCCTTTTCGGGAACGTCCTCTACTGGAAGAAGGAGTATCTCTGGAAGAAAAACGTCGTCCTCGAAGCCAAAGAAGATCATCTCGCGAAAAAGATAAAGCCCTTCTTTTTATGTTCCGAGAGGGAGATCGCGGCCTATGCGATCATGAAGGGCATCGATTACATCTACGAGGAATGCCCCTTCTCCAAAGACGCGAAGACCCTCGTCTACAAA
>JAKQBZ010000212.1 GCA_029559435.1 Deltaproteobacteria bacterium
GACCCCGCCGATCCCCTCCGGCTGGCCAAGCGGCGAAGCGTATAAAAAGGCGGATGCTGCAACCGATGCCCCCACAGCCGCAGAGCTAAAGTGGCAGGAATTCTTCATCGACGGGCAGCTTCAAAAGGTCATCGCCATGGCCCTGCTCAACAATCGCGACCTGCGGGTGGCCGCTTTGAGCGTGGAAAGGGCACAGGCAATGTACGGCATCCAGCGGGCAGCGCTCTTCCCGACGGTTGATGCGGTCGGCAGCGGGGTGAGAAAGCGCGTACCTGCAGATATCGCAGATAAAGGGAACGCGAAGATCACAGAGCAGTACAGCGTCGATCTTGGCGTGCTGTCGTGGGAGATCGACCTCTTCGGGCGTATACGCAGCCTCAAAGACAAGGCCCTCGAAGAATACCTGGCTACGGAGCATGCCCGGCGCGGTGCCCAGATCTCGCTTATATCCGCAGTTGCCGGAACCTATCTTCTGCTGGCGGCAGATCAGGAAAGCCTTAAACTGGCGCAGTCGACCCTCGCCGCCCAGCAGGCCTCCTATGACCTGATACGACGACGGTACGATGTCGGCCTTACCAATGAATTGGATCTCCGCAGGTCTCAAACGCAGGTAGACTCGGCGAGGCGGGACGTTGCACTCTATACGCAGCTCGCGGCTCAGGATGAGAACGCCTTAAACCTTCTGGTCGGTGCGCCGGTGCCGGCGGAGCTTTTGCCTCCCGACCTGGGCAGCGTGGCGCCCCTCAAAGACATATCTGCGGGGGTATCGTCTGAAATACTTCTGCGGCGCCCTGATATCCTTGCAGCGGAACATCGGCTTAAGGCGGCAAATGCCAATATCGGCGCTGCCAGGGCCGCGTTCTTCCCCAGTATTTTCCTCACGACCACCGTGGGAACGGTGAGCAACGAACTATCGGGGCTTTTCAAGGCGGGGGCCGCCACCTGGAGCTTCGTGCCGCAGGCCACTATGCCGATCTTTGATACCCGCTTGTGGGCAGCGTTGAGGGGATCAAGGTGGAAAGGGAGATTGCCGTGGCCCAGTACGAGAAGGCAATCCAGACGGCCTTCAAAGAAACGGCTGACGCCCTCGCCCAGAGGGGAACCGTCGGGGACCAGGTGGCTGCCCAGGAGTCCCTCGTCCAGGCCTCGGCAGACACCTATAACCTGACCAATGCCCGTTATACAAAAGGGGTCGACAGCTATCTGAGCGTTTTGGACGCGCAGCGTTCGCTGTTCAGCGCCCAGCAGGGATTGATCGCGCTGCGCCTTGCCAGGCTTACCAATCAGGTAAGGCTCTACGCGGTGCTTGGAGGCGGCTGGACGGCAGCCGAAGAAGATGATGCCGGGAAAAAGCGGGAAGATTGATCCCGGCTGCTCGTACTGCCCGCTGTCATTGTCTGTTCAGGACCTGTTTTCCACTACCCCGGGATCAACAAAGCAGCGGGGATTCTCATTGATATTGCCTCAGACAAATGGTACAAAGAAGGATCTGGCAGGAACGAAATAAAACGTTACGACAGTGATCGGCAACATTCTGAAGAAGAGAATGATAACGGACCGGAGGCGCGCGCTTCATGAAGGTTTTCCATCTGCTCATGATCGCAGCAGGGGTCCCGCTCCTCGGCCTTCTTATCTACAATGTCGGGGTTCAGGCTCTCTGGCGCGAATTCACACGCATCGGCTGGGGCCTGGCGCCGCTTATACTGCTGGAGGGGGCCGCTAACCTTTTCCACACGCAGGGGTGGAGGCATTGCCTTTCCGGTTTCCACAGGTCCCTCCCTTTCGGCCATGTGTTCTGCGTCCACATGGCAGGCGTTTCAATGAACTACCTCACGCCCACGGCAGGATTTGGAGGAGAAGTGACAAAGGGGCTTCTTCTCGCCTCGGACCGCACAGGCCCTCAGGCGGCATCAGCGGTGCTCCTTGACAAGCTTTCCATCGCCTTTGCGCAACTGGTCTTCATCACCTACGGGTCCTTCCTGTTCCTCGCGGACATCATGATGCCCGGCACCCTCTGGTTTGCCCTCACCTCGGTTACGGCACTTCTCGGCTTCGGGATCATCGGATTTCTCGAGGTACAGCGTCGCGGAAGGCTGGGAGGCATCGTACGATGGGCAGTGCGCCACCGGTTGGGAGGATCAAGCCTCCGGAAGGCAGCGGATTCCATGACGGAAGTAGACGACGAACTGCAAGGGTTCTACCGCACGCGCCTGCCGGACCTCCTCCTGTCGATGGCCTGGCATTTTGTTGGATTTCTTTGGGGGGTGGTTCCGACCTATTATTTTTTGATCCTGACCAGGGGCGACGCATCCTTGTCGATGACCTGGGCGCTCGTCGTCCTCGGAAGCTGGTTCGACCTGATAGCCTTTGCCATCCCCATCGATATCGGCGTCAAGGAGACCACGAGGGTCCTTGCCTTCAGGATTGTCGGTTTTCCTTCTGCCCTCGGGTTGACCTACGGCATTACGCGCCGTCTGCAGCAGTTGTTTTGGGCGGGCATAGGTTTGCTGTTGTACGGCCTGCTTGTCTCAACACGTAATTCCCTGTCCCCTCGCGGGAGAGGGCAGGGTGAGGGGGCATGATCATGCCGTTTCTATCCTCTGATGCCTCGCAGCGTGCGGCGGGGCAGTTCATTGCCTGGAGGCGATTATGAAAACGTTTCCTTTTAGTGTGCGATACCTTTTTTGTGGCATCATTGCGTTTCTGGTCTTTGCCGTCGCCGGCAACGCAGCAGGCAGGGAAAGGCTTGTCCTGGGCCTGTCGCAGCTGATCGGCATGGCGATTGAAAAGAGCCCTGAGATCGCAGGGACGCAGAGTGAAATAGCAGGGGCGAAGAGCGAGCTTGCCCAGGCAGATGCCGCTTACTACCCGCAGCTTGATACTACCGTTCTTGCAGGCCCCGTAGAGAACACGAAGAGGCCTGCGGTAGCAGGCACCCGTATCACCGACCCGACAGACGGAACGAGTATCGGGGCCTTCGGAAGGGCAGACGTAACCCTTACCCAGCCCCTCTACACCTTTGGCAAGATCTCCAACAGGCGCGAGGCGGCGGCACGGGGCGTTGCGGTCAGAGAGGCGAAGCTGCTCCAGAAAAGAAGCGAGATCGCGCTGAGGATCAAAGAGCTCTATTACGGTCTTGTGCTCTCGCGGGCAGGCGTTGAGGCAATGCGCGATACGGCCGGGTATTTCGACGATGTCAGGCACCGGATAGACCGTTTGCTCAAGCTCGGCTCGCAGAACGTTATGGAGAGCGATCTCTACAGGATCGATATCTACAGCGCCGATACCGTGCGGTCGCAGGCAGCAGCAGAAGAGGGGATGAAGACCGTATATTTTGCCCTTAAATCCATGATCCGGCTCCCCGCAGACGTAGATTTTGACCCCGCCGACAAGATGTTGACCGCCGCCGGCCGCCGGCTTGACGGACTGCAGGACTACATCGATAAGGCGCTTTCCGGGCGCCCGGAGTTCAGGCAGCTCGACCAGGCGATCCTGGCGCAAAAGGCCAGCGTGGAGGGTGCCATAAGCGACAGCTACCCGTCCTTTTTCGCGGCACTGGTCGGATCCGCTGCCGGCGCGCCCGGGCGTGAAAAGTTTGACAATCCCTATATAGCGGACCGGTTCAATCATGTCAACGGGGGGATCGTAGGAGGTATGAAGTGGCACTTCGATTTCGGGATATTGAAGGCGCGCGTCGAGAAAGAAAGGGCCGATTACGAGAAGCTTCTCCATACGAAGGCCACGGCCGAGCTGGGCATCCCCATCGAGGTGGCAAGGAGGTACCATGAAGTGAAGGAGTGGCAGGCAGCCGTTGATGCGTACAAGCAGGTAGTGTCGTCGTCGAGAAAATGGATCGTTGCGGCGCTTGCTGATTTCGACATGGGGGTGGGTACGGCGGACGACCTGCTGCGAAGCATCGAACGGTATGGCAAGAATCAGGAAAAATATCTCGAGGCCCTTTTCAATTACAATATGTCCCTTGCCAGGCTCGAGTATGCAACCGGGGAAGATGAACGGTGAAACGACTCATTCTCCGCGTGCAGACCTCCCATCCTTTCCTGACCTTCGCGGGCGCCTTAGTGCTTGCCGGCCTCTCCGTTCTCTTCACCGTAACGCATCTGGAGTTCAAGACGAGCCAGAGGGCGCTTATCTCGTCCGAGAACCGTTTGATGCAGATGTTGAATGTCGCAGACCGGTTCTCGAAGCTCGATGCCTTTATCGTTGCCGTCGAGAACAAGAATGCCCACCAGTCCCTTGAATTTGTCCGGGCCCTCGCCTCGCGGCTGGAGGCGGACCATGAACACTTTGCCCAGGTCTTCTACCGGGTGGACCCGGCGCATTTCAAACCCTGGGCCCTTCTTTACCTGAAACCGGAAGAGATCAACGCGCTGCGCAACAACCTTGAGAAACATGAGCCCTTTATCCAAAGCCTCGCACGCTCGCCGGGCCTTGCCACGTTCTTCGAGGCGATCAATGACGAGATGACATCGAACATGGTGGGGGAGCTTTTCACGGGCTTTCTCCGGCCATCGCCTGAAGGAGAGAGGTCTGAGCCGCATGATCTGGATTTTTTGCTAAGAGTATTGCGGGAGATGAAAACGAACATAGAAGGGTCGCCGGCCTTCAGCTCTCCCTGGAGCCCGTTTTTTCTGAAAGGAGGCTGGGGAGACGAGGCCGGCGAGGGCTATTTCTGGACGGAAGGAAAGAGATATCTGCTTGTTTTTGTCGCCCCGAACACAAAGGGCGCCGGAGCCGGCACGGCGGGGAAGTCGCTGACCGCATTGCGGCAGGCCGTTTCTGCGGCCAGAGGAGAGTTTCCGGACGTGCATGCCGGCGTTACAGGCCAGAAGGCCCTGGACGAAGACGAAAAGAACCTTGCCCTCAACGATATAAGCGTTGCCACGATCGTTTCGCTTATAGGCCTCACGATACTGCTCGTGTTCTTCTGGCGGACCATCCGGCGCCCACTGCTCCAGATGACAACGCAGGTCGTGGGCCTTTCGCTTACCTTCGGCCTTACCACGCTTCTTATCGGCCACCTCAACCTGCTGTCTGTCGCATTCGCGCCCATGGTCCTCGGCCTGGGCATAGACTACGACATCCATTGGTTCGCGCGCTACAGTGAAGAGCGCCGGCGTACGGGACAATCGGCAGATCAGGCGCTTGCGACGACAATGGAAAGAACGGGCCCCGCTATCCTGCTCGCTGCCCTGAGCACCTGCCTTGCCTTCCTCCCGCTTGCCCTTACAGGATTTAAGGGGCTCGCAGAGCTTGGCCTTATCTGCGGCATAGGGCTTCTTGTGTCGTCGATAACCACCGTCTGCCTCCTCCCTGCGCTCATCGTGCTTTTTGACAGGCCTTCATCGCGCACGTTGCTTGCCGACATGGAGCAGGAAGTCAGGCCGCTGATGCGGATCACGAGGAAGCGCGCCCTCGTGATCCTGGCCCTCACCGTTGTGGGGAGCGGGCTCTCCTTATGGGGGGCAGGGAAGATAACGTTTGACCTTAATATGCTTCACCTCCAGTCAAAAAGCGCCGAGTCGGTCGAATGGGAGACAAAGCTCATCGAAGGATCGAAGCACCCCAGCATCTATGGCATCCTCTTTGCCCATTCCCTCGCCGAAGCGGCAGGGAAGGCAGAGGCCCTGAAGAAGCTTAATAGCGTATCAAAGGTCCAGAGCGTAAATGATTTCCTCCCTTCGGACCAGGGCCGCAAGATACCCCTCGTGCGCCGAATAAAGCCCGTTCTTGCGAATATCCCTTCAAGCTTCAAGCCGCCAGGCGCCGTGGACATCCCGCGCCTGAAAAATATCCTGTCCCGTATCCGCTTCAAGATGGAGGGCGAGAGCGCAGGCGCATGGGGTGCGAGCAAGCCCCTCGAGGCGCAGATGAGGGATGTCCGATCCCTTATAGACACGATAGGAAGAGACCTTCGGTCCATCGAGCCGACGGCTCTTTCCCGCCGCCTCAAGGGATTCGAGGCCAGCATGATCGCAGACCTGAACGATAAGCTTTCCCTTCTCCGCGCAAACGTAAATGCACGCCCCATGGAGGTTTCGGACCTGCCGCAGCCGGTCCGAGAGCGTTTTGTGGGGCCTGACAGCCTCTATCTTATCCGGGCCTTCCCTGCTTCTGATATATGGGATCCCCACCTCCTCGGAGACTTTGTCAGGGATCTGAGGTCGATAGACCCGGACGCCACGGGCGATCCCGTTACCCTTCACGTCTTCACCAGGGAGTTCCGCGACTCGTCGTTCAAGGCGGCCATCTGGGCCATTGTCCTTATCTTCGCGTTCCTTCTCCTTGCATTGCGGAGCGTGGCTTTGACGCTTGTTGCCGTTGCACCTCTCGTCGTCGGGGCGCTTTTGACCTTTGGCCTCATGTACCTCTTCGGGGTCGACCTTAATCTTGCCAATGCCATCTTCCTGCCTCTTGTTATCGGCGCAGGCGTAGAGTATGGTGTTATCATCGTCCAGCGATGGCGGCAGGGAAATGCCGGGGAAGAGCGGGTGCAGCTTCCGTTCAGTACGGGCATGGGGATACTGCTTGCCGGCTTAACGACCACCATTGGTTTTGGAAGCCTCATGATATCACGGCACCAGGGGATATACAGCCTGGGCCTTATGGCAACCGTCGGCAGCCTGACCGTGCTCGCCGTATCGCTCCTTTTCCTCCCGGCGCTGTTGTTCTTCATCAACGGCAGCAAACAAAGGAAGGGCGGCGGAGAGCGGAGAGCAAAGGGCAGAAGATGAGAGGATGAGAAAATGAGAAGATCAGAAAGCTTAAATACCATGAAAGGCGTCATGCATTCGTATTGTCTCTTTGTTTTCTCACCTTTCACTTTTCATCTTTCACGTTTCACTTCCTTTATTCAGCGTGTTTGCGGGGACAATCCGACACAGATGTTCATCCTAATGGAGAACTCGAAATCAATCCAGGAGGAACCATGAAGAAGACGGTGATCTGTCTTGCACTATTGTTTTTCGGTCTGTGCCTGTTTGCCAATCACGCCGCTGCTCAAGCAAAAACGGCGACCGGTTTCGTCAGCGCCATGTTGAACGAGGTGGCGGCGATCAAGGATGATCCAAAGCTGCAGGGCCGGGCGATGAGGAACACGAGGAAAGG
>JAKQBZ010000230.1 GCA_029559435.1 Deltaproteobacteria bacterium
TACATATCGCTGAAGAACTGGTCCACCTTCGTGTAGCATTCATATGCCCGCAGCGTATGGATCATCTCGATCATTTCTTTGAATATGTTGACGTTTGAGGACTCGTACGAGCCCTGCTTGACGGAAAAGTTCTCCGGCGCCTTCTCCGGGTTTTCGCTGTTTACATTCACGAACAGGCTGCGCCCCGCCGGACGCAGGTACTGCTTGTCTTCAAAATCCACGACCCTCAAGGTGTCTACCGGGTCTTTTCCTACAAATATCGTACCGTCCTTTTCTATGGTTACGGTTTTGTCCTTGGCGCTGTCTACATCGATGGTGATCTCTCCGCCCTTCCCCAGTACCGCGTCGCCGCTCATCGTTACAAGCCTGTTGCTGCGGTCAAGCGTAAATTGTCCGTTCCTCGTATACATGTCGCCGTTTTTCCCTGCCACCACAAAAAAACCTGCGCCGTCGATGGCGCAGTCCAACGTGGAGCCGCTTTCAATGATCGGGGCGTCAGAAAAATCCGTAAATGTGTCATAAACGCCGACATAGGTATTCCTCAGCTCATTGTTGCCTGTATTGGCCGCCTTCTCGCTCGCTACCATGCTGAATGCAGGCTTTGACGCCTTATAGCCCGCTGTAAGCGCGTTTGCCATATTGTTGGTAATAACCTCGAACCTTCTCTCATTAATAAATTTGCCGCTTACGGTGCCGAAAAAGCTCATGGAATATTAATTTGCAATATGTATGCCACTTATCAGCTGCCAGCCGTCAGCTTTCAGCGATCAGCGAACAGATGATAACTTACAGCCTAATATCCAAACTCTGAGCATCGAATCCTAAATGAATTCATAATGTTCACAATTCAAGACGTAAGCCGTATGGTATTTGTTGAGAATATTTGATATTTTAATCTTGATATTGTTCAGGATTTAGATCTTAGAATTTAGGATTTCATAAGTTTACGGTTGAGCGCTGTTGGCTGAAGGCTGATGGCTGGCTGCTGTCGTCGGAAAATATTTCCTACATGGGCAATTTTTTCACACCGTGATGTCTATTGCGCCTTTAGGGTCTCCTTCATCGCCATTGCCGTCATCGCGCCAGGCATTGCCAGGCCCTGCAAAAAACCCTTTTGGCTGGTAGCGCCCGGTCCTTTTTCTCCTCTCGGACAAGCTTTTTCTTTTCAGCTGGACAAACTCTTTTGATATGGACGACTTCTTATCCAGTCCCTGGATATTGCTGAGTAAGTTCACATCAAATGTTTCGCTCATACCATCCCTGTTCCGTTTATTAGTTCATCTCAATATTTTCAATCTCTTTTCGCTCAGGAGAGGCAAATATCTTTTTCAGCTCAAGCAGGATGAGCAACCGGTCATTCAATTTGCCGACCCCTTCGATGTAATCTGATTCTATCCCGGCTACGATCGACGGCGGGGGCTCTATTGTATTGCCCGGTATCCTGAGCACCTCCGACACGGAATCGACGATAAATCCAAGCACAAGCCCATCAAGCTCAACAACAATGATCCGCGTTGATTTGTCGTATACCCTGTTATGGAACCCGAGCCTTTTTCTCAAATCGATGATGGGTATTATTTTCCCCCTCAGGTTGATGACGCCCTCAATAAACGTAGGCGCGTTCGGTATCTTGGTTATGTTCATCATCTTGTTGATCTCCTGGACCTTTAATATGTCCACGCCGAATTCTTCGTTTTCCAGTTTAAAGGTAACAAGCTGCAATATCCTGCCATCGTCCATAGGTTCATCCTCCTTGAACCTTTCATCGGAAGATTTTCATAAAACTTAAGCTTTGATATTTGGATATTGGACTATTTGAATTTACGTAGAAAATAACTATACCTGGTGAGACCATGGCGTCGGGATATCCCGGAGCAAATCGTCGTGAGGCGAGGAAGCTCGGTCTTTTGCCGGCAGGCAAAAGTTCCGAAGGCGAGCGCGAGCGAATGTAGCCGCAGGAGCGGAATGAGCGTGTTTGCGGGGGATGTTCCGATGCCATGGTCATCCTTATAGAGGAAGGTCCGGGATAGATCATTTTCATCCTTCGAGGGTGCCGCGCAAGGCTCGGCTTGGGTAATTGTTTAGGATGTAGATATTCGGATTTAGGATTTTCCATAAGCAATGAACTGCCCCTCTTCCTATTAAGAAGATCAACTCCCTGCCGATAACGTATATAGTATTGAGGACACCCATGCTCAACCATATTGCACAATCGCTGCCAAACTCTCCGGGCCCTTTACAAAACATAACGGAGCCGAACAGGGTATACATCGGCAGGCAGCCCATACTGGACAGGCATAAACGTACCTTCGGCTATGAATTGCTCTTCAGGAACAGCGCCGCCGCGTGCGCGAAATTCGTCGATAACAAACAGGCCACGGCAAGCGTTATGGTCAACGCCCTGAACAACATAGGGATCACAAACCTGATAGGTGAAAAAAGGGGGTTCATCAACGTTGACGCCGATGTCCTGGAAAGCGGCATCATCGACCTGCTGCCGAAAAAGACAACTATCCTTGAAATTCTCGAAACCGTCGAGATCAACGATGCAGTCCTGGACCTGTGTAAAAAAATGAGAAAGGCAGGGTACCAGCTCGCGCTGGACGACTTTGTCTACGATGAATCATATGCAAAGATCTTCGACACGGTTCATTACATAAAGATCGACCTGCTTTTGAACGATAAGGCAGCCCTCCCGGAGATGGTCAGAAGGCTGAAGCAGCACGATGTGAAGCTCCTCGCGGAAAAAGTTGAGACAAAAGAGGATTTTGAATTCTGCCTGTCGCTGGGTTTCGACCTTTTCCAGGGATACTTCTTCGCAAAACCTTCCATCATAACGGGAAAATCGATCTCGCCTGCACAGATCGTCCTGATCAACCTCTCCAAGCTGCTGTCGAAGGAAGAAGAGTTCTACATAATAGAACAGCTTTTCAGGAAAAACCCGGAGCTGCATATCAAGCTGCTTCAATTTATCAATTCGGCGGCATTTTATATGCCCAACAAGATCACATCGATACAGCAATCGATATCGCTGCTCGGGTACAGGAACCTTCAAAAATGGGTTACGCTTCTTTTGTTTGCAGGGGAAAGCAACGATGTGAAATCAACGCCTATCTTCGAAAGGGCTGCCGTGCGTGGAAGAATGATGGAGCTCCTGGCCCAGAAGGCCACCCATGACAGGACAAAGGCAGACATGGCGTTTATCACGGGGGTGTTATCGCTCATAGGCGTTCTTTTTCAGGCTTCGTTGGAAAGCATATTGAGTGAGCTCAATATCTCCCAGGAGATCAACAGCGCCCTTCTGAACAGGGACGGCATTCTGGGAACGTTTATATCGATCATCGAGAACCTCGAACAGGAGAGGTATGACGATGCATCTTCATCCCTGAAAGATTTCGATATAGGGATGGACGAACTGTTCTCGGTAGAAAGCAGCGCCATCATCGAATTCGAACAATTCAATATCTAACTTTAAAGCAGCAGACAGCCGTCAGCACACAGCGGTCAGCTAAGACAAAAAGGCTTTGTGCTGATGGCTGATGGCTGATGGCTGATAGCTAGCTTGCCGCAGTGCCGAAGGCTGCCTGCTGCTGGCTTGCCATCCTTCGCTGAATATTAAAATGGCTTATCACGCCTGGTATGTCCAGTATAGGTATGACCTTCCCGTCTCCCCTGATCGTTGCCCCGCTGATGCCCTTTATGTTCTTTAAAAATTCGCCCAGCGGCTTGATGACAACTTCTTCCTGCCCTATCACCGAATGGACCCTGATCCCCACGATCTTATCTGCGATGCTGCAGATAACAAGGTAGCCGCTTTTCCCGTTGCTGCCGCCGGCAGAAAATGCCTTTGAAAGGTCTACGATAGGTATTACCGCATCCCTCAGCACGAACACTTCGTTCTTATCGACAGATTTTACAAGCCCCTTCCTTTCCTTTACCAGCTCCATAACCGTATTCAACGGGACCGCAAAGAGCTCATCGGCTATCTTCACGATGAGCGCCCTCATGATGGCCAGCGTAAGGGGCAGCCTGATCGTCAGCCTGGTCCATTGCCCTTCCTCGGAATCTATATACGCCTGCCCGTTCATCTTTTCTATGTTTGTTTTTACGACGTCCATCCCCACCCCTCTGCCGGAGACCTTGCTGACCTTTTTTGCCGTGCTAAGGCCTGGAATAAATATAAGGTTCATCGCCTCCCTTGCTGACAGATTGTTAAGCTCCGCGTCGCTCATTATCCCCTTCTCTTTTACCTTGTCCTTGACCGCCTGGACGTTGATCCCCTTGCCGTCATCAAAGATCTCTATGATCACATGGTTGCCTTCGTTATATGCCTTTATGTGAAGCAGGCCCTTTTCGGACTTTCCTTTCTTTACACGTTCTTCCGGAACTTCTACGCCGTGATCCACGGAGTTTCTTATAATATGCACCAAGGGGTCCTGCAGTGCCTCGATCAGCGACCTGTCCAGCTCCGTGCTTTCTCCTTCAACCTTCAATTCTA
>JAKQBZ010000232.1 GCA_029559435.1 Deltaproteobacteria bacterium
CCCGACGCAGGGAATGATGGTGCCGCTGTCGCCGCCGTAACGGATCGCCGTATAGGGATAGAATGTTCTCAGGGCTTCCATTGCAAGGGGGGACATGGGCTGCGCGGAGATATCGAGCTTCAGCATGTGGAAGAAGGCGTCTATGGCGCAGAAGTAGTATCCGGCGTGGAGCCCTATGATCCGGGCCTGGGAAGCAAAAAGCTTCAGCGAACTCTCGGCA
Organism: Deltaproteobacteria bacterium; assembly: GCA_029559435.1. Classification (GTDB taxonomy): domain Bacteria; phylum Desulfobacterota; class Syntrophorhabdia; order Syntrophorhabdales; family Syntrophorhabdaceae; genus UBA5609. The sequence continues at coordinate 221 of JAKQBZ010000232.1, forward strand.
ATATGCCGGTATCTGTCATCGCCGGTCATGAGAGAGAGCTTTACGAGAGCCATGATCGCGAGGGCGTTCGCTGACGGACGCGGTATATCCTCCACACCTTTCAGGCGTGTACCGACAACCTCTTCGTCGGTATCAAAAAAACCTCCCTTTTTCTCATCCCGAAAAAGCTCTATGCACCTGTCCATATGTTCTTGGGCCTTTTCCAGATACGCAGCGCCGCCTGTTGCCTCATATGCCGACAGCAGCGCGTCGACAAGATAGACATAGTCATCGAGCAGCGCCTTCACCCCTTCGGAGTGGCATAAGCGGCTGTCTGCAGCATTGATCTCCAGTATTCGCCCGAGGCCCTTCAGCGCACGATCCCTGATCGTTTCATCCTGCAACACCCTGTAGGCCTTGAGGCAGGCGGCGATCATCATGCCGTTCAAGGATGTGTAGAGCGCCTTGTCTATAAAAGGCTTTGTGCGCTTATCCCGTTCTGAAAGGAGCTTTGCCTTGCCCTCGCGGATCATATTTTTCACGGCCTTGCTGTCCGTGCCGACCTTTTCAGACAGTTCCTCGATGCTCATCGTCGCGGAGAGCACCTTCTTTTCCGGGTCGTGGTGGACGGCATTTGCTGCGTGGAGAAAATAGAGAGAGAGGACCTTGTATTCATCTTCGTTGAGCGCCCCTTTGAGCTCCTCGTCGGTCCAGGTAAAATAGCCGCCTTCATCGTCAGGCGTAACGTCTGCGTCCATGCTGGCATAGAAACCGCCGTCAGGATGAGAAAGCTCTTTATTGACAAAACGGAGTATGCCCTCTGCGACCTCCCTGTAGCGGCTGTCGCCAAAGAGAGAATATGCGTCGATGTAGTTCCTTAAAAGCCATGCGTTGTCGTCTGTCATCTTTTCAAAGTGAGGGACGGCCCAGGCCTCATCCGTCGAGTACCTGTGGAAACCCCCGCCAAGCTGGTCGTGGAACCCGCCGTTCGCCATACCATCAAGCGTCTTTTTCAGAAGGCCGCCGAGCCCTTCTTCTCTCGTGAAAAAATACCGGTTCAGCAGGAACTCTACCGCGCCCGACATAGGGAACTTGGGGGCCTTGCCAAAACCTCCGTAGAGCTTGTCTATATGGGAAAGCATGCCCTGCGCCGCGCTGCCTGCCATTTCCGCGCTGATCTCGCCCGGCGCCGCATCCTGCTGATCGAGGAAGGCAACAAATTGATTGCTTTGCTCATTGACCTCGTCCTTCTTCGTCCTGTAAAGCTCGCTTATGGCAAGGAGGATGGTCTTGAATCCAGCCCTGCCATACATATCAACAGGCGGGAAATAGGTCCCCCCGTAAAAAGGCTTTTTGTCGCCTGTGAGAAAGACGCTTAAAGGCCAGCCGCCGGAAAAGCCCATAGCAGCCACGGCCTGCTGGTACCTCCTGTCGATATCCGGCCTTTCATCCCGGTCCAGCTTTATGGCAATAAAGTGTTCATTCAGTATGCCCGCGACCTCATCGTCGCAAAAGGATTCCTTTGCCATCACGTGGCACCAGTGGCACCATATCGCGCCGGAGCTTAAGAAAACCGGCTTGCTTTCTCTCTTTGCCTTTTCGAATGCCTCCTCGGACCAGGGGAACCAGTCTATCTTCTGGTTCGCGGCATGCTGAAGATAGGCGGATCTTTCTTTCACAAGCCTGTTCATTCATTCCTCACTTGAATGCCCCGAGCTGGCATGGGGATATCTTTATCTTCATCTTCTCACACACTGCCGAGACGGTGGCCCTGGATACATTAAACCTTTTCGCAATGTCCCATGCGGCAGAGCATGCAAGCAGGCCGTTCACAAGGGCCGACCTGATGGCCGGCTCAAAATCCGGATCTATTGTATCGGGCAGCGCAGGGATCTTTTTCTCTTTCCCGTGTCCGAAAAGGCCGAGCTGGCACTTTATTATTCGAACCTCGAGCAGGTCGATCGCGGTGCCCACTTCGTCCGGAGCTACATTCAGGGCCGCTGCAATGCTGTGGGCATCGGAGCAGGATATTTTGTTATCCGATATTCTTTCCTTTATTTTTGCGGCGATCGTTTTGTTTAATTTCGCGCCGCGCCTCTTGCCCGCATAATTTCCGGCATCTTCGCGTGTCATTTTTTATCCTCCTTATATCCTTATCGATATGAAGCAAAAAGTTTACCATATTTCACATTTTACCTTTCACATTTCACGGAGTTCATCGCCTTGCGCCTTGCGCCTCGCGCCTTACGGATGTTCGCTACGAGCCGGCATATACGAGCAGTAAGGCTCTTCGCCGAGCATGTCGCCGGAGCTCATAGGCGCGCGCCCTGCACCCGCCGCAGATGGCGAGGAATTTGCAGGCGCCGCATTTGCCCTGGTACGACCTGAGGTCCCTGAGCTTCGCGAAGACCGGCGATCCCTCCCAGACCTTCTGTACGCCTTCTTTTCTTACATCCCCGGAATCCATTTCAAGATACCCGCACGGCTGGGCGACCCCTTTGTTGGATATGAACATGAAGCTTTTTCCCGCGAGGCATCCCGCGCTCTTCGGAGCGTCGCCCTTCTCCTTCACGATCCTGTAATAGTGCGGCGCGCAGGTCACCTTCATCTCCAGCTCGTTCTTCTTTTCTGTCGTATAAAGCCATTCAAGGACGTCTTCGTACATCTTTGCGTTCAGCTCTTCGCCCCGCAGCCCTTCCCCCCTGCCCACGGGCACAAGGAGGAATATGTGCCATGCGACAGCGCCTGCTGCCTTGACAAATTCATATATCGCCTCGAGGTCGCCCACGTTCAGGCGGGTAACGGTGGTGTTGATCTGGAAGGGCAGGCCGATCTCCCGCAATACCTTTCCCGCCTTCACCACGGCATCGAAGGAGCCCTGGACGCCCCGGAATGAATCGTGAGAACGGCTGTCCTTTCCGTCAACGCTCATGCTAACCCTTTTAATGCCCAGTTCCTTGAGCCTCAGCGCCTTATCTCTATCGAGGAGCGTCCCGTTGATTGCGATGACAAGCCTCAATCCCTTCTCATTGCCGTACCGGATGATCTCGAAGAGGTCCTCTCGCATAAGCGGCTCTCCGCCCGTGAGGATGACCGTCGGTGTTGAAAAAGAGGCGATGTCGTCGATGATCTTTTTACATTCTTCTGTTGTCAGTTCACCTTGATGGGGGCCGAGGGTCGCCTTTGCCCTGCAGTGGATGCAGTTCAGGTTGCAGTTTCTGGTCAGCTCCCATGCGACCATCCTCAGAGGGAATTCTCTCTCGCCCATCTTCCTATGTCCTTGGCAAAATAGGTGATGACCATATCCGCCCCTGCCCTCCTGATGCTGACCGTGGCCTCGAGGACGGCCTTCTGATAATCGAGATGGCCCTTCGTTGCGGCGGTCTTTATCATTGTATACTCGCCGCTCACGGAATAGGCGGCAAGGGGTATGTTGAACGTCTGCCGCGCCAGGGCAAGGACATCGAGGTAGAAGAGCGCCGGCTTTACCATGATGATATCCGCGCCTTCCTCGATATCGAGGCGGATCTCACGAAGGGCCTCCCTCTGGTTCGGAGGGGCCATCTGATATGACTTCCTGTCGCCAAACTGCGGCGCTGATTCGGCGGCATCCCTGAAAGGGCCGTACATGGCAGACGCGTACTTTGCCGCGTAGCTCATAATCGGGATCGCCTGGTGACCGTTGCTGTCAAGGATATTGCGGATCGCCTTAACCCTGCCGTCCATCA
>JAKQBZ010000252.1 GCA_029559435.1 Deltaproteobacteria bacterium
CATCAAGCAGCAGCCCTTTTACGGGGATGCGTACATACTGCTTGGCGAGATCTATGAAAAACAGGGCAAGGCATCGGACGCCAGAACCCTTTACCTTGAAGGGCTCACAAAAAATGCCATACCTTCCTCTTACCGCCAACGCTTCAGCGAGAGGCTGAAGGCATTAACTCCGCCGGACAAACCCGGAAAACAGTAAAATATGCCCCTCACCCCTGCCCTCTCCCGCGGGGGAAACAGTGTCGCCCGCGGCACGCTGCGGGGAATCGTCCGGCCGGATTGAATTATTTTCTTGAACGGATATGTCACTTGTTGTATTGTCAGAATACGCGATAAAGATGGACATCTATGGCATTCCACCGTTGCTCAGCTCGATTATCCTTTTCATCCTTTTTCTTATGGGGGCATTCAAATCAAAGAGATCCCCCACTAACCTCCTCTTTTCGCTTATATGCCTCGTTGGCTGCCTCCTCAACATCGACAAGACGGTCCTTACGGCCATCACGGACGAGGAGCTTGCAATTCAGATAAGCAGGATCGATCACCTTTCTCTGGTTTTTATTATTCCGCTCTATTTCCACTTCACGCTGTTGGCAACAGGATACAAAAAATGGCTTCCTTTCGCAAAGTATTCCTATATCCTCTCCTTCCTTCTTTTGCCTTTGACCCGGCATCCCCAGTACCTAACCCATGTGAAGCGCTATTTCTTCGGTTATTTCGCTATCTCGGGGCCTTACTTTTATTTCTTCGGCATCTTAAGCACGCTGAGCGTTGCCGCGTCGATCTATCTCCTCATAAAAAGGCTGGGGGAAGAAACTGCATCAGTGAAAAAAACGAGGATCAAATATATCCTTTTAAGCTTTGGCCTTGCCGCCGCCGTAAACCACTTCGATATCCTCACCATGAAGGGATACGCGATGTATCCGCTGGGTAATTTTGTCTTCGTCCCCATGTGCCTGCTGGGATACTCCATACTTAAGCACGACATCATGGAGTGGAAGATATTTCTCAACAAAGGGATCATACTTTCCACCCTCCTTCTCATATCCACGGGCTTTTTTGTGGGGTCGGCAATATTATTGAAAAAGCTCTTCGATGCGCCCGCGCAGGCGGACCTTGTTTATATTACCTCAATGGCCCTGACCTTCTTCCTCATCTATTTTTCAAAGGAGCGGGTTCAAAACTTTCTTGTGCAATTCCTGCAGCAGGAATTTATCAGGAACAGGCGGGCGTTAAAGGACCTCAGCTTTGAGATACTGACGTTCCATAGCATTGAAGACATCAAAAAAACTGTTATCGCGAGACTGTCGAAGCTTTTCGTACTGCAAAGATGCGCCGTCAAAATGGTGCCGAAGATCGACGAAACGGAAAGGGTCAGCGCTCTTCACGAATCCGATACGTTATGGAAAGACGGGTACCGGTTGTCTATCCCGATACATTCAAAGGCTCACCCTTCCTGCCTCCTGCTGGGAGAAAAAGGGAACATGGGCCTTTACACCGGGGAGGAGGTTGAATTCCTCACGATCCTTGCAAACCACACCGCCCTTTCCTTTGATAATGCGAAGGCGTATAAAAAGATACGTGACTTCTCAGTCTCCCTCGAAAAGCTCGTCGATGAAAGGACAAAGGCACTCATACAGAGCGAGAGCCTTGCCGCCGTCGGCAGGCTCGCGGCAGGCGTTGCCCACGAACTAAACAATCCGATCGCGGGCGTTATGAGCACGCTGGAATTTTATACAGACCATATGGATGAACAAAGCGACATCCGCGATGACCTCGTCTTCTCGCTCAACGAGCTCAGGAGGGCAAAAGATATCGTGAAAAGCCTCCTTGACGCCTCGCGCCAGAAAGACGAGGCCAAAGAGCTCGTTGACATTTATAGCCCGTTGGAAGACGCCCTTAAGATCCTCTACAACCAGTATAAGAACAAAAAGATCGCCATAACAAAAAATTTCAACGCGGAATACAGCCTGGTCATGGGCAACAGCCCGAGATTGTGCCAGGTGTTCATCAACGTCATTAAGAATTCCATTGACGCCATAGGCGACAACGACGGGAAGATAACGATCGACGTCTTCAATGAAGGCGGCATGCCCGAACCGGCGCAACAGCAGAAAATGTCTGCCCGGCGGGTAATGTGCAGGATCTCCGACAACGGCGAAGGCATAGAGACAAAACATCTGAGAGATGTCTTCAAGCCCTTTTTTACAACCAAGCCCCAGGGAAAGGGGGTAGGCCTCGGCCTCTTTATCGTTCACGAGATCGTCAAGGATCACAAAGCCGCTATCGATATGGAGAGCAGCAGGGGCAAAGGAACAGTGGTCAGGCTTTCTTTTCCCTGCCGGCAACAATGATCGTATACTCTCCCTTCAGCTCCTGAGCGCCAAGCCTCTCGATCAGATCTTCGATGCTGCCCCGCAAGACCTCCTCATACATCTTCGTCATCTCCTTAAAAAGGGCGGCTTCGCGGTTGCCCCACTCTTCAAGGATAAGATGGAGCGTCTTTATTACCCTTCTCGGCGATTCGAAAAAGATGGCAGGATAGGGTACTGATGCAAGCTCGTTGAGGACCTTTTTCACCTTTGATCTTTTTTGCGGCAAAAAGCCGAAGAATACAAAATGGTCCGCAAAAAGCCCCGAAATAGACACGGCGCCCACCGCCGCAGATGGCCCCGGTACGACGCGCACGCTCAGGCCCTGCTCATAGCAGCGCCTTACAATAATGTTTCCGGGATCAGAAATGCAGGGCGTTCCAGCGCTTGTGATAAGGGCGCAGGATTCTCCGCGCCCTATTCTTTCTGTAATGTTCTTCGACTTCCTTTCCTCGCTGTAGCTGTTAATTGTAAGAATTGATTTATGGATGCCGAAGTGATTGAGGATCTTCAACGCCCTGGCGCTGCTCTCCGCGACAACAAAATTCACATCTTTCAGGACCTCGACAGCCCTGATCGTAATGTCCTGCAAATTGCCGATCGGCGTCGCGACTACATACAGAATACCGCTCGTTGTCATGGTCTCCAATCATATTATAATGCAAAATCCTTGACAAGAAGAAAAAAGTTATAGAGAATAAATACATGATTTTAAAAGTAATTATAATACTATTTGTTTGTCTTTTTCCTCAATACGGGTTTTCTGCTGTCTATGGCTACGAAGACGCACAGGGGACATACCATTTTACCAACCTGATCCCTGTGGGGAAAAGGTTCCACGTCGTAATCCCTGAACGAAAACGGTTCGTCCCGTCGGGCAACATTCCGTTGGGCAACATTGATAATGATTTTTATGACAAGATGATCTTGCACCATTCGAGCGTCCATGGGGTAGACCCTTCGCTTGTTAAGGCGGTGATGAAGGCGGAATCAAATTTCAATCCCAACGCGGTGTCCCATAAAGGGGCCCAGGGCCTTATGCAGCTCATGCCGGATACGGCAAGGCTCATGAGGGTGGACAACCCTTTTGATCCTGAAGATAACATCAGGGGGGGCACAAAGTATCTCAAGCTTTTAGACGAGATCTTCAAGGGCAACCTCGAACTGGTTCTTGCCGCATACAACGCCGGCCCCCAGAAAGTCAGAGAACACAATATGAATGTCCCTCCCATAGAAGAGACAAGAACATTTATAAAAAGGGTCAAGCACTTCTACAACAAGCTAAAAAGTCCACATGAAGGCTAAAGACGAGAAGATGCCCATCTGGACGCTTCCGAACAGATTGAGCGTCATACGAATACTTTTCATACCTCTCATCATTGTATTTATTGAGAAAGGCTTTTTTTTCACTGCCTCCCTCCTTTTCATTATCGCAGGCATCACCGACGGGCTCGACGGCTTTATGGCAAGGAGGTTGAGCCTGAGAACAAAGATCGGGGTGCACCTTGATTCGATCGCCGATAAGCTGCTCGTCTCCTCCGTGTTGATCGCCCTCACGTATTACAGGCTGGTGCCTCTCTGGGTAACGATCATTCTCGTCGGGAGGGAATTTATCATCAGCGGGCTGCGGTCGTTTTATGCGATGGAGGGCATAGCGATCTACCCATCCTTCCCCGGCAAATTAAAGACAACGCTTCAGATCGTCGGCATATCCTGCGTGCTCTTTCATCCCCAGCTTCAGGAGCTTGGGCTCTACATTATATATGCCGCGCTCTTTTTCAGCATCTTTTCTGCCGGGCATTACATCCTGGCGTTATTCAGGTCACGGCCCGAAGAACAGGTTTCCGGCAATACCAACGTGCGGTCAGAAACCCCTTTATCTCAGGACATCAGGCCGGAAAACAAAAATTGATCCCAAATATATCACCGTCGAGCATCCTATGAAGCAAACATGAGCTGGCCTATTTGCACAATCCGCATTGTTTACACCTGCTTTCATCCCCGTCGTCCACATAGGTGCCCGTCTTGCCTAACATGCCTTCTATGTAAGCCTTCTTGCCCTTTCTGGCTTTCAGATACGCATAATCTACAGGCACCTTGCCCAGGCCCCCAGTAAGGTCGACGGCATACTGGGGCATGGCCAGCCCTGATGCCTTTGCCCGCAGCGCTTTCATGATCCGGACACCCTTTTCAAGCCTGACCTTGAAATGCTGCCCTCCCCTCACCTCATCGAGCTGGAAAAGGTAATAGGGCTTCACGCCTGCCGACACGAGCGTTTCAAAGAGCTTCAACAGGATATGTTCGCAGTCATTGATATTTCTCAACAGGACAGTCTGGCTGACCATGGCGCTGCCGGCGCTTCTGAACCTCTTCACGTTTTCGAGAAATTCCGGGGTTATCTCCTGCGGATGGTTTATGTGGATCACGATCCATAGCGGCTCATGTTTTTTCAGCACTTTGAAATGCTTTCCTGTCATCCTTTCGGGATCAACGACCGGCAGCCTTGTGCTGATCCGGATCGTCTTTATATGCCGCATCGCTCTCAATCTCGACAAGACCTTATCCAATAAATCCGGCGGGATCATGAAGGGGTCACCGCCGGAAAGGATTATCTCCCTGATCGTTTCATCGCCGCTTAAATACCTGAAGGATTCCTCAAAAAACTCACCGGGATCCCATCCTCGCCCGACCATCCTTTTCCTGTTGCAGAACCTGCAATACATTGCACACTCTGAGCTTATCAGGAAAACGGCCCTGCCGGTATATCTCCTCATCAAAACAGGGGTGATCGAGATATCGCGTTCATTCAGCGGGTCGTCGCTCCCTCCGTCCTGCAACTCCTCCGCAGATGGGACCGCCTGCTGCCGTATCGGGCAGAAAGGGTTATCGGTTTCTATAAGTTTGAGATAAAAAAGGGGTATCCTGAAAGGATGGGTACGGCAAACCTGTATTATTGCGTCTTGCTGATCAGGGTCTAATGATATGAACTTCGATAGCGCTTCCGCACTATAAACAAAAGGGAGGGCAGGCGGGCTGCCCTCCTCATCGTTCAATATCTTAAGGGACGAAATGGGCTCTTCTGTTCTTTGCCCAGCATGCCTCATTGTGTTCTGTGCAGATAGGTTTTTCTTTGCCATAGCTAACCGTGTTGACCAATTTTCCATCTGCACCGAGGTTGACGAGGAAGTTCTTCGCCGCGTCAGCCCTTTTCTGCCCGAGGACGAGGTTGTATTGCGATGTGCCCCTTTCGTCGCAGTTTCCCTCAATCTTAATGTTCTTGCGGGGATTTGCCTGCATCCACGAGTAGTTCTGCTTCAGGATCTCGGCATCGTTCGCCCTGATATTATATTTATCAAAGTCAAAGTTGATGTCTTTGAGGGCAACTTCTGCCGGCGCCGGTTTCGCTACCGGCATCGGCGCCTTTGCCTCAGGCGCTACTGCCTTTGCAGCCGGAGCTGCAGGCGCAGGCGTCTCGCCTTTCATCTGCTGATAGAAACAACCGCACCCGCTTAATGCAACCGCCATAACGGCAACTAC
>JAKQBZ010000259.1 GCA_029559435.1 Deltaproteobacteria bacterium
ATGAAAATAATCAGGAACAAGGCCAACCTTAGCCTTCCCGGCGCATTGAACGAAGGGTTCAAGACCGCTGCAGGAGATTACCTGACATGGACCTCCGATGACAATTATTATGCTCAGGGCGCCATCGAAGCGATGTGCGGCAAGCTTGACGGGAACCCTGCTATAGATTTTGTCTATTGCAATTATACGTTCATCGACAACGAGGGCCGCCTGGGCGAATCGATCCGTACTGGGGTACCGGGCGAGCTGGATTCGTCTAATTGCATAGGCCCCTGCTTTTTATACAGGAGAAGGGTTTACAAGGTTTTGGGCGGCTACGACCGGAATTGCTCTTTAGCCGAGGACTACGATTATTGGCTAAGGGTAAGAAAAAGATTTTCTATGGAAAAGATCGACGAAGATCTCTATTTCTTCAGGCTCCACGGATCTTCTCTTACGGAAAGATACAGGAATACGGACCATCTGCGCAGGCAGGTCGAAATGGTGAGGAAGAAAAACATGTCAATAGCAACGTATTATTTTTTAAGGAGCAGGGAATCTTTTTCTTTGGGCAGCAACAGGGAGTCCTTCAAATTCGCCTTTCTATCGGCCCTGTTCAATCCTTTTAACGGCCATGTCTGGTCAATAATGGTCAGGGCCCTTTACAGAAAGCTTCGAAAAATATTTGCCGGACCTTTGCAAAGGACATAAGATGAAATGAAAGGCGGCCATGCTGCTAACGTCCCCGATCAGTCCTGTCTTGAAGGTATTTGACCAACGATTCTTTTGATACCGTCTCTCGCGCCCTGGCGCTCGCGATGGTATATTTCTCACTTTGTGCGTCTTTAAGGTTTGCCTGCGCTACAGAGAACGCGCGAGTTGCATTGCCTTGCTTGAAGTAGATCTCGGCTTCAATATCTCTTATCTTGTAAACATATAGGCCATTGGGGTTTCCGGATTCTGCATACTTGTTTAAATAGGGGTCGATCCTGTGCGTCCAGAGGAGCGCCTTTTGCATGTCGCCAAGGGATACGTAATAATTTGTTATCTGATAAATGTAATATGCCGATGATGGATAGTATGAATAGGCCTTGAGCAAATATTCCTCTGCCTTCTTTTTGTCGCTGAGCAATGCATACGCTGTCCCGGTCACTAAAAAAAGCTCCGAGTCTTTGTCTCTCGACTGCTCGACCATCATAAGATTGCCCTGAAGCATGCGTTTGAATATCCCTTTTCTTTCTGCGTCATTCTCGTTCGGAAACACATTGTTCAGTACGTTTATTGCCTTTATGCGCCCCTCGTTGTCGAAAGGCATCTCGTGAATGGAATCCATATATGCGTAATATGCGTCCTTTATAAAACCACCCTGGAGGTATACCGCGCCGTTATCTATCGATTTTTTTGACAGGTTTGCCCTCACGGTAAAGAGCAGGCAGCTTATAAGCAGCACAAGGATGGCGCAGGCAAGGACATGCTTAAAGCCTGTCCTCGTCGAACTCTCCACCGACCCCGGCAACATGGTGAAGGAAAACACAAAAAAGGTTATGACGAAGGCAGGGATGTCGAAGGCAAAATCGACAGCTCCAAAAAGGATGATCGCACCCAGCGCGACATGCGCAAATATGCCCTGCTGCGCCTTTGCCGATCTCGATATCCCGTAGAGGACGCCTGCCATATACCATAGGGCACACAGCAGGCCGATCAGGCCGAGCTCAAC
>JAKQBZ010000266.1 GCA_029559435.1 Deltaproteobacteria bacterium
GCCATCCTTGTCAAGCACTTCACGCTGCAAAAATGATTTTTATGAAACGATAAACCGGGGGCCGTCTATCGTCAGGGTATCATACCGGTTTCCGTGGCGGAGGAAATAGATCGAATCAAGGTCGATATAGTCGAATTCCCCCGTGCCGGCGGCCATGTGTATCGCAGCTGACAGCCCCGTCATCGTTTCCGTCATGCAGCCGATCATCACCTTCATTCCGTTCCTCTTGGCCATTGCGAGGATTCTTTGAGATTCAAGGACCCCGCTCTTGGCGATCTTTATATTAACGCCGTCGCAGAGGCCTTCCTCCAACGCCTTCCCGAGGTCCTCCCCGGTAAATACCGTTTCGTCGAGGATGACCGGGACGGCCGTGTATTTCCTGATCGCTTTCATGCCATCGAAATCGTTTTTAGGCAGCGGCTGTTCGAAGAGCTCCACGGGATAATCGTTTTTAATGACGAAGTCAATGACCCGGGGAAAGGTGGACCGGGAATATCCCTGGTTGCCGTCGAGCCGCAACGAATAGCCTCTCAATTTTTGATGGAGCATTGCGCAGACCGTGGAGATAAGCTTCTTGTCTTCGGTGATGCGGCCGCTTATCTTGAGCTTAAAAACGGTGAACCCTTTTTCTATTATATATTTCATCCATTTTATCAGGGACGCCTCTTCCGTCAGAAATGGTATGGTTATATCTGTTTCAACGACCCCGCTTTTGCCGCCGAAATAGGCGTGCTCCGTGATGCCGCTATGCCGGATATGCGCCCTCCAGAGGGCCACCTCCAGCCCTGATATTGTCATGGGGCAGTGTGCATATCGATGCCGGAGCAGGGCGACCTTCTCCCCATATGTATCGATAGGGCTGCCGATGAGGAGGGCAGAGGCCTCCCCGAGAACCCTTTTGGCCAGAGGGATGGTTTCGTGCTTTTGAACAAAGCTGGTAGGGCACTCACCCGTGCCGGATGAACCGTCTTTGAAGGTGACGGTGACAAGGACGCTGGCGAGCCGGTCCTTGCGGCCAAGGGAGGTCGCAAAGGTTGTGCGGAGCGGCCTCTCGATCTCTTTGAGAACAATCGTTTTGATCATATATCTTTTTAAGGCCTTCCTTTGATTTACCGTTGGGGCTCGCCGTCGCCGTGCAAGTATTTCCTGGACACAGGTATGACAAAGGGCTTTTTCGACAAAGGGTTTTCCCTCACAATGACGACCGTATCGTAGACCTTTTCGATATTCTCATATGTGAGGGTTGTCGCAGGCGAACCGGTTGTGTAAATGCTTCCCCGGGAGACGAGCACGATCCTCGAGCAGAACTCGGATGCTAGGTTGAGATCGTGCAGGATCATAAGGATCGTCAGCCCTTCCGCGTGGAGGCCTTCCAATATCTCGAGCACGCGCATCTGGTGCTTTATATCAAGATGGCTTACCGGCTCATCGAGAAGGAGCACCCCGGGGTCCTGAACGATACACTGGGCGAGGTAGACCTTTTGCCTCTCCCCTTCAGAGAGCGCATTGATCTGGCGCCTGGCCAGATGGCCGATGTTCATATCGTTCATGATCTCTGAGGCCAGCTCCTTTTCCCCGGCCCCGTAAGAAAAATTTCTTCTGTCGTAGGGGTACCTGCCCATAAGGATAAACTCTTCTACCGTGTAGGGAAAGGGCATGTCAAGGGACTGGGGGAGCGTTGCGATGTGCCGGGCCAGCGCCCGCCTGTCGTAATCTTTGAGCGGGCATCCCGAAAATGTAATGGACCCCTCATCCGGCGAAAGATAGCCGGCGATGAGGCGCAGGAGGGTGCTTTTGCCGGCCCCGTTTGGGCCGATAATGCCGACCACCTCCCCCCGCTCAACATCCAGATCGATATTGCTCAGAACCGTCTGGAGGCCGTATCGGAACGATACCCCGGCGATTGACAGCAAGGCATCCTTCTTCATCTTTTCCTCGTGAGCAGGAACAGCAATATGAGGCCTCCGAAGATGCCCGTTATAACACCGACGGGAAGCTCAACCGGGTACAGGAGATAACGGGAGAAGACATCGGAGATGATAAGAAAAAACGCCCCGCCGAGATATGACGAGAAGAGAAGGCGGGTATGTGTGGCGCCGATAATATTCCTGAGAACGTGCGGAACGATAAGGCCTACAAAGCCGATGATGCCGGAGGCGGAGACGCACAGGCCGGTCAGGACGGATGTGAGGACGAACAATATCTTATAGGCGCGGGGCGGGTGGACGCCGAGGTAGTGGGCCTTTTCCACTCCCAGCGACAGGATATCGAGCTCCTTTCCAAAAAAGAACAATATGACGGCAGGCGCCAACAATAGCGGGACATAGAAGGGTATCAGGGAAATGTCAAGGCTTGCGAGGTCTCCCATAAGCCACATGAGGGTCATCTGCATTTTATCAGGGTCGAGGAGCGAAAAGATGAAGAACACCATTGAAGAGAAGACAAGGCTTGCCACAATGCCGAAGAGGATCATGCTGTTGGGGTTAAAGGACCTCCTCATAGACAGCGTGTAGACCACGATGATCGAGACGAGGGCCCCTGCGAACCCCATAGGGGATAGGCGTATGCACCGAGGACGCTCTGCATCTGGATGACCGTTGACACCGTGATGCCCAACGATGCGCCCCCTGAGATGCCGAGCGTATAGGGTTCGGCGAGAGGGTTGCGCAGGATCGACTGGAGGGTTACCCCGCAGACACCCAGAGAGCCGCCGACGAGAAGGGCCATGATTGTCCTTGGTATCCGTATCTTTCTCAGGACCAGGCCGAAACCCTCGTGAGAGAAGAGGCCGGCAAGGACCGTTGAAATATCCTTCCCGTAGCTTAAGGACAAGACAATAGAAGCAAGGAGGAGGATCGAAAGGATGACAAAGATCAGAAAGGTGCGCTGTTGCGCGTTGCGCTTTTCGGGTTTAGCTGTCATTGTCCACCGGTCTATGAAAGGCCGCCCGCAACCTTTTGACTGCCTTCAGAAAGGAAACAGGCGTAGGGCTTCCAACGACATAAGGGTCAAGGGTGACAAACCTGGCGTCTTTTAAAAATCTTCTCCAGCGGCCCTTCTCTGTCTCGACGGAATATCCCATAGAGGTCAGCACTATGACCTCTGGCCTTTGCAGGACAACCTCTTCCACATTCATTCTCGGATAGGGCAGTTCGGTCTTTATGATATTGACGCCGCCGGCGAAATGTATGATGTCGTTAGCAAGGCTGCTGCTCGAAGCAACGATCAGCGGGTCCGCTCCAACCTGCCAGAGCGCTGTAAAGGGGGTGCTATATCCGGTCGCTTTCATGGAAGCCTCTACCGTGTCGATGATCATCTTTCCCTGTTCCTTTTTTTCAAGCATGGAGGAGAGCTGCAGAAAGTTTTCCGCAAGGCCGTTGAAATCCTTTGGCCTTGAAAAATAATGGACCTTGATGCCGAGATTTTTGAGCCTTTCCATGGTGAATGGAGAGTTGCCCTCCCTGGAACCAAGGACCAGGTCGGGCTTCAGGGAGACGATCCTCTCGATGTCCGGCCTCAGGGGCGTGCCTATCCTTTCCTTCTTTGCTGCATTGTCCGGTTGTTTGCAGAACCCGGAGATCGCAATGAGCCTCGATTCGCCGTTGAGGAGGTAAACCGATTCCGTCACCTGCGGCGACAAAGAAATGATCCGTTCGTATGCCGGTGATACTATGGGGAAAAGAACAAGCAGGGCGATCAGCATCCACATGAGCACAATCTATCCTCTCTTATCTTGTTTGTCAAAAAGTATTCTGTACGGACATGCCGGCGCAGGAGTTTCAGAAGAATTTTTTTACATCCTTGCAGAGGTCCTCAGGCATCGCTACACAGACCGGCTCTCCAAGGATAGCCTGGAAAAAGTTCAGATCCGGTGCGAAATCCCGCATGTTCAGAAAGGTCCGGGGGGAGATCCTCAGGTGGCACGGGAAATATCTTTGGCCCTCTGTCCCGAACAGGAGGGATGCATTGAAGCTCATGATGCCTCCCGTCCGGTAATATTCAAAGACCTTGCAAAGCCCCGCGACGAGGTCCTGGATGTCCTGTTCTTTAAGGTCCTCGACAGAATAGACATCGGGGAATACGCACATTATGTCGCCCAGAATACCGAGGCAGACAAAAGGGATCAGCCAGTGGGAGGCGCCGATGCTCCCCACGTACCGTTGCCCTGTAGCGCGCTCCCCTTCAACGAGTGAAGACCAGTAATCCTTTCCGTGCCTTTGGTGAAATTGTTCCGAGGCTGTAAGCTCGTCGATGAATTGGTTCCCGGGATATTCCGTGGCGAAATACTGCTGGTGGGGATGAACAAGGCCGCCGCCCGAGGGCGGCATGTAGTTCCAGGTCATGAGGTGATACGGAATGGACGGACCCAGCCCCTTGATCTTTTTGAGAAAATTGATTCCCAGTGAAAAGGCATCGTACAACCTCTTCGCGTTCAGCTGCTCTAGGGGGACCACGTGGTCATCGGCCATTATCAAGACCCCGCTGTATATATCATAGGGGAAAAGGTTTGGGATAAGGGTCGCCTCTCCCTGAAAGGGCCTCCCTTCAGCGTATATATCGGCTGTAAACTTCGGCGTGGCCTTATCCCTCTTGTCCAGGCAGAACGGGCAGAATCCTTTTGTTTCCGGCTTGTTGTAATGTTCCAGGTCGAGCCTCTGGGGCTTAATGGCCCCGAAATGGGAGTAATGCCCCGTCCTCCCCGTAAGAGGGTCTTTGCGAACCTCGAACCGCACCTTTTCCTGCTCAAACCCTTTTCTCGGGTGGAGAAAGGTACTTTCGGCTTCGATGATCTTGAATTCTATCGCCTTTGACATATATTGACTCCTTATCATGGTGCATCGCTTAATGTGTTACCGGGCGACATGATAGTATCATACAAAGAGAGTATTTTTGAAGTACAATACTGCTTGAACCCAGATGATCCCCCGCTGCTTGTGGCGGGGTAGTTTATTTAGATTTGACATACAGGGCTGTTTATATTATAAAACATAGTGCGCGGGAATAACTCAGCGGTAGAGTGCAACCTTGCCAAGGTTGAAGTCGCGGGTTCAAATCCCGTTTCCCGCTCCATGCTTAAGCTCAACCGGAAGCGTTCAGTGCATGAGGACGATTCCAGAACGAGTCTTTCCTGTAAGCTGAACGCCATTTACTCTGGGCTGGATCGTATGGCGGCATAGCCAAGTGGTAAGGCAGCGGTCTGCAAAACCGTTATTCTCCGGTTCAAATCCGGATGCCGCCTCCAGCTATTCTATGACAAAATCCCAGGCAGTATCATTAATCCAGAGGGCAAAATATCCCCTGCTAAAAGGCCCCTTAGG
>JAKQBZ010000280.1 GCA_029559435.1 Deltaproteobacteria bacterium
CGTGCTGATAGCTGTCTGCTTAGTTACGCCTTCTTATTGAGCGCCTCCCGGACCTTTCTTCCCAGCGTTTCAATAGAAAAAGGTTTTTGAACTGCGTCGAGCCCTTTTTCGATAATAAAGCCCGTGTGGGCTTCGTCTATCTGATATCCTGTAATAAAAAGCGCTTGAATGGATGGTTTTAAATCCTTTATCACAGCATATGTTTCTTTGCCGCTTAGCCGCGGCATAACCACGTCTATAATAACGAGGTCTATTGCGCTCATCTGTTCCCTGAATATGTGGATCGCCTCTTCGCCGTCTGAGGCAAGGATCACGCTGTAGCCAAGCATGCTCAGCATCTCCGATGAGATCTCGCGCAGCGTTGCATCATCCTCTACGATCAGTATCCGCTCAGTTCCACCCAGCACAGGCTCTATACGGGGCGCTTCTTTCCGCTTTTTGCCGTCCACCGCAGCAAAGTATACCTTAAACTTTGTCCCCTCACCTATTTTGCTCTCTACGGTAATGAATCCTCCGTGCTGCTTTACGATCCCGTACACCACAGAAAGGCCGAGGCCTGTCCCTTCGCCTGTTCTCTTTGTTGTAAAGAATGGTTCAAAGATCTTCTTCGCCGTCTCCGGATCAATGCCTTCACCGGTGTCAGAGATAGCAAGCGCCGCATATCTGCCGGGCTTTGCGCCGACATGTGAAAAGCAAAACTCCTTATCTACAATTTCAGAGGACGTAGATATCGTGAGCGTTCCGCCTCTGGCCATTGCATCACGGGCGTTGACAACAAGGTTAAGCAGTATCTGGTTCACCTGTGCAATATCGACCTTTATTTTCGGCATATCTGCAGCGGGAATGATCTTCATTTCTATATTCTCGCCGATTATCCTGTTGATCATCTTTGTAAAATCAGCCACTATGTCATTCAGGGAAATGACCTCAAAATTCAGGATCTGGCGCCTGCTGAAAGCGAGGAGCTGCTTCACGAAATCTGACGCGCGAAAGACCGCCTTCTCAATAGAGGTCAGGTAGCCGTTTATCTTTTCATCAAATGAGGCCTTCATCTTGATAAGCTGGGCGCCGCCGAGGATAATATTAAGGATGTTGTTAAAATCGTGGGCAATGCCTCCTGCAAGCCTTCCCAGCGTTTCCATCTTCTGCGACTCGAGAAGCTGCTGTTAGAGAAGCTTGACGTTTGTTATGTCCCGCATGGTACCACGGTAAGCCACTACTTTTCCCTGTCCATCAAACACAGCGGTGGCATTCAGAGAAACGGTGACCTTCCGTCCGTCTTTCTTTTTCAACGTAAGCTCGAAGGAATTTACGCAGCCTTCTCTTTCAATGGTTTCCTGGTAAAAACGCCGGTCTGCCTCGTTAAAGTAAAGATCATTGCCTATGTCGACTTCAAGGAGTTCTTTTTTGGATTCGTAGCCGAAAAGCTTTACGCCCGCCGTATTGATGTCAAGCAGCTTTCCTTCAGGCGTTGCGATAAAGATAACGTCTAAGGACTCGTCAAAAAGGGTCCTGTACTTCTCTGCCGATTGCCTGATTGCCTCCTGGCCCAACTTTATCTCTGTTACATTGCGTATCGTTTCAATGGCGCCGACAATGTTGCCGTATATATCATACAGTGCTTTTGCCTTTGCCCACAGGTATGCCCCTTCCCGTCCGAAGGTAGGCACAAAGAGTTCTGTGAGAAGCGTGTCCTCCTCCCGCGTCACGGAAGGATATTGTTCTTCAATCGCCTTATCTTCAGGGTTCAGCGCCAGATCAACCAGGATAGGCCTTCTCCGGCCGTAGAAGGGGATCGCATACTCGTAATCACCGGCGCCGAGGATCTTCTCCGCCCGCACCCCTGTGAGCTTTTCCATGGACTTGTTCCATGCAATTATCCTCCCGGAGCTGTCAATGACCATGGTGGCGTCCGGCAGGTAATTCACGATATCGGCCAGTTTTCGCTGGGAATCTTCAAGCGCACGCCGGGCGGTGACATAGCTGGTAATATCCTCGCATGCTATAGCGATCTCCCCGGTCTCAAACTGGACAGGGATAAAGTTGGCAATCTTCTCAGACTGGTCCCTGCACTTCACGGTGAATATCCACGGTTTTTTTTCTCCAGGCTTGAGATCATCGCAATCGCCCTTCCACTGCGCAACAACCTTTTTCCTGTATGCAGTGTCCGGGCAGGCCCGCCTGAACCACGTCTTCCCGTCCGGTATGTCCGCAAGATCGTAGCCAAACATCTCTATAAATTTTCTGTTCACATACCTATAGTTGCCGTCACGGTCGATCATCACCAGCCCAAAAGGGGCCTGTTCGGCAAGGATCGCAAACCTTTGCTTCTGGTCATGCGTCTCCCCCTGCGTCTTCCCGCACCCTGTAATGTCCCTTGCATATCCGACAGTTCCTATTACCTCATTTCCGGTGTCAAAGATCGGCGCCTTATAGACCTCCAGGCGCAGGAAAACATCCTTGAAATATCCATGCTGTTCAAACTTCCGGGGCGTCTTTGTCTCGTATACGATCAGGTCGCTTTCCATGCATTTCATGTCAAAATCGTGCTGGTAGCCGGCATCCCGGAAGGGCAGCGCTATCTCTGCATCTGTTTTACCGATAACATCACCGGCATCTTTTTCGCGGAATATCCTTTCATACATAGCCTTATTGACCACGCCACACCTTCCTTCCCTGTCTTTTACCCAAACAACATCGGCAAC
>JAKQBZ010000287.1 GCA_029559435.1 Deltaproteobacteria bacterium
GACGCCGCAGCCGGCGCAGACCGTCTCGATGACCTTTGCGACCTTCTTGCCGCCTCTCAGCTCTTCTTCCTTGATGGCCTGGAAAGGACAGGTCTTGACGCACTTCAGGCACCCGACGCAGGCGTTGATGTTGACCTGTGCGATCGCCGGGTCGGATTCGAGCATGTCCTTCGAGAAGAGCGACAGCACCTTGCTTGCCGCAGCGCTCCCCTGGCCTACCGAAGCGGGAATATCTTTGGGCCCCTGGCATGCGCCGGCAAGATATACCCCTGATGTGTTCGTCTCAACGGGCCGCAATTTCGGGTGGCTCTCAACATAAAAACCAAAGGTATCGTAGGAGATATGGAGCTTCTCTGCCATGCCGGCTGCTCCCGGCGCCGAGACAACCGCTGTTGCGAGGACGACAAGGTCTGCCTCTATCTCAACCTGTGTGCCAAGGAGCGTATCCGCCCCTCTCACCACCATCTTCTTTCCCTTCGGGTAGATCCTCGAGACGCGGCCCCGGATATATTTCACGCCGTAGTCTTCCTGGGCCCTTCTTGTGAACTCGTCGTACCCTTTCCCGGGTGAGCGGATATCCATATAAAAGACATAGGACTGCGAGTCGGGCACATGGTCCTTTGTGAGGATCGCCTGCTTTGCGATGTACATACAGCAGAAGTTGGAGCAGTAGGGCACTCCGAGCGATTTGTCCCTTGATCCGGCACAGGAGACAAAGACGACCGTCTTCGGCTCGGCCTGGTCGGATGGCCGCAGGATGTGGCCTGACGTGGGTCCCGAGGCATTGAGGATCCGCTCGTACTGGATGCCCGTGATCACGTCTGGATAGCGCCCGGCGCCGTACTCAGGAAATTTGTCGAGGTCGAAAAGCCCGTACCCGGTTGAGACAACTATCGCGCCGATGTCCTCGGTGACGAACTCGTCCTGCATCTCGTAATTGATCGCGCCCGTAGGGCATATCTTTGCGCAGACGCCGCATTTTCCTTTCGTGAACTGCCTGCAGAACGTCGGGTCGATCTTTGCCTTCTTGGGGATCGCCTGCGGGAACGGTATGTTGATCGCCCGCGTCGGGGCAACCCCGAAGTTGAAATGATCGTAAGCGTTCCTGGTGGGGCACTTCTCCATGCATGCGCCGCAGCCCGTGCACTTCGTCCAGTCAACGTAGGTCGCCTTCTTCCGTATCTTGACCTGGTAGTTGCCAACGTAGCCTTTTATCTCCTCGATCTCCGAATAGGCATAGAGCTTGATCTTTTCGTGCTGCGCCACATCGACCATCTTCGGGCCAAGGATGCAGATCGAGCAGTCTATGGTGGGAAATGTCTTGTCAAGCCGCGCCATCATCCCGCCAATGCTCGGGCTTTTTTCTACAAGGATGACGTCCAGCCCGCCGTCGGCACAGTCGAGCGCCGCCTGCATCCCGGCAACTCCGCCGCCGATGACCATGACGCGCTTATTGACCTTGAACGACGACGAGTAGAGCGGCTTGTCATTCATCACCTTTGCAACGGCCATCTTCACCGCCTCGATCGCCTTGTTGGTATTGAGCTCCTTGTTCTCGCCGATCCACGAGATATGCTCCCTGATGTTGGCCATCTCAAAGTAATACCGGTTCAGCCCCGCCTTTTCGACGGTCTTCCTGAATGTGTTCTCGTGCATCCTCGGCGAGCATGCGGCAACAACGATCCTATCGAGGTTCTCCTTCTTTATCGCCTGCTTGATCTCTTCCTGTCCCGGCTCAGAGCATGTGTACATATAGTTCGTGGCATAGACGACGCCCGGCAGCTTCCTCATCTCGGCAGCCACTCTCGCCACGTCAACAGTTCCCGCGATGTTATTTCCGCAATGGCAAATAAAAACACCAACGCGCATAGGTCAGTTCTCCTCCGTTTTTGCCGCTTCCGCTTCTTTCGGTTCTTCTTTCATTGCTTTGGCCTTTGCCGGTTTTTTTGCCGCCGCGGCCTCAGCCTCTTTCATCTTCCTGTATTCTTCAACGGGCATCCTTGATCTTATAAGGTGATCAGCGCCGACTACCAGCTTGTCGAGCTCCATCTCGTCGGGGGAATACCCGTAGGCAAGCCCCATGATCTGCGTAAAATAAAGAACGGGGATGTTGAACGACGAGCCCATGGCCTGGTTCACCTGCTCCTGGCGAAGGTCGAGGTTCTGCTGGCAAAGCGGGCAGGCAACAGCGATGCAGTTCGCCCCTGCTTCAACGGCCATGGAGAGGACTTTATACGCCAGCTCGTTCACCATCGACCGCTTGGGGACGCCGAACGCGGCGCCGCAGCACTCTGTCTTAAAGGCATAATCAAGCACCTCTACGCCGAGGGCCGAGATGACCTTGTCCATTGCAACAGGGTTCTCGGGGTCATCAAACTGGGCGATATCGGGCGGCCTGTTGAGGATACAGCCATAATAGGCCACGACCTTGAGGTCCGGCAATGCATGGGTCACCCTGTCGGCGATCGCCTCAAGGCCGATGTCTTCGTAGATAACCTGCAGTGACGATTT
>JAKQBZ010000290.1 GCA_029559435.1 Deltaproteobacteria bacterium
ACCCCTGTCTGCGTCCTCGATGTTGCCATGACCCTCGCAATGCCGAAATCGGCAACCTTAACCTCTCCGTTCCTGAGTATCATGATATTCGCAGGCTTGATGTCGCGGTGAACAACGCCGTTCTCGTGCGCATAATCGAGGGCTGAAGAGACTGATGATATGA
This sequence comes from Deltaproteobacteria bacterium, assembly GCA_029559435.1. Lineage (GTDB taxonomy): Bacteria > Desulfobacterota > Syntrophorhabdia > Syntrophorhabdales > Syntrophorhabdaceae > UBA5609. The sequence goes on from JAKQBZ010000290.1 coordinate 164, forward strand.
TCCTTGTGACTTCTTTCAGGGGGAGAAGGCTGTCCTTCTGCGTGTATTTTGCAAGGTCGGAGCCGTCGAGGAGCTCCATCGCCATGTAGGCAATCTCGTAATCCTCTCCCACATCGTATATGGTGACGATATTGGGGTGCGAGAGCTTGCCCGCTGCTTCTGCCTCGCGGAAGAACCTCTGCTTCAGCTCCGCTACCTGGTCTTCCTCGAAATCATCGTACCGCAGCGTCTTGATAGCCACATCTCTGTTGATCCTGGGGTCTTTGCCAAGATAGACCGTTCCCATTGCGCCTCGCCCCAGCTCTTTCATGATCTCGTAGCGTCCAAGGGTGGGTTTCGTCTCGGCCCCATCGATGAGGACGGTGGCATCCTTTCTCCCTCCTGACGGGCCGAATATCACCGTCTGGCCGACCGACTTAAGCTTGCCGATCCTTTCCCCAATGTCCTTGAACTCGCCTGCCTGCATGATGTGCTCATATGCGGCAACGGCCTTGTTGAACTGCCGTTTTCTCTCAAAGTCGAGGCCGAGGTTGTAGACAAGCTCCTTCACCGATTCGTCCTCAACAGGGCACTTTCTGAATTTTTCAAAGGCCATGTCGAGCATGCCCTGACCCTGGAAAGAAAGCCCGAGCATCTTGTTTGTTTCAACGCTGTCCGCCTCGACGCGCTCTTTGGCCCTTTCTGTAAAGAGGTACCGGGAAGAAACGGTCACGATGTAACCGACGACAAGGAGAAATGCCGGGTACATGACCTTGAACCAGTATCCGTACTGCACAAGAAGAAACCAGCCGACGGCCGACCATCCAAGGAAAAGCGCTGCCGATATGACGGCGGTTATCCCTGCGTGGATCCTTGGCAAAACGAGGGCGAGGAACAATCCGAAGATGATCAGGACCGCGAGCTCAAGGTAGAAGGCCCAGGAAAGGCGCACAATATGATTGTTGAGGAGTATATTGTCTATCACATTGGCAACGAGGACCCATGAAGGTATGTTTGGCCCCATCGGCGTAATGAAGGTTGTGCCCATCCCTGTGGCATGGGGTGCGATGATGACGATCCTGTTCTTGAACTGCACCCCGGGCACCTTGTTATCGATGATGTCCACGAAGGAGTATACAGGAAATCCTTTATTGAAGCTTATAAGCATTGTATTCTTCCCGTAGGTCGGGATGGTGATGTTTTTGACCCGTATCGAGTTCGAGATGGTTGCATCTTTGAGATCATAGTTGAGGTACCGGAGGGCAAGCTGCATGCCGAAAGAAGGGAAGAGCCTGTTGCCGAAGTTTACAAAAAGGGGCTCGCCGCGAACAGCCCTGTCGCTGTCATGAACGACATTGATATGGCCCATCGCAGCGGTATGCGACGCGAAAGCGGCAATCGGGGGAATGATCTCCCTGGCGCCGAGAAAATGATCCGGGCTTGTAACGCTTATGGAATTGTTCTTGAGATATTCGGGCAGCTTGACCTCATCCCTCACCGGCATGGAGCTGAGGGTGAAGAAGAAGGGGAGAACAACCTTTTTGCTTGCTTCAATTGAAGATGATAAGGCAGCATCATTATCGAGCCTTTTTTCAGCTTCCTTCAACGCGTCGTAGATCTCGCCAAACTGCTTATTCTTCAGCTGCCCTGTTTCACCTTCAAGTTTTTTAATGATGTCTTGTACTTCCCACAATCCCTGGTTGGCGTCGCTTTCAGAATAGAGGAGGTTAACGCCGATCACTTTGGCGTCGTAATTTTTAAGGGTATCGATCATCTCGGCTATGTAGCTTCTCGGTCAGGGCCAGCGCCCCATCTTGGCAATGCTTATGTCGTCGATCGCCACGATCGCCAACGGGGCTGTGGAGGCCTTTGCGCGAAGATTTGCGCCAAAATCGTAAAAGCGGTATTCCAGCCCTTCGATGGGGCCCCACCTGAACCAATACGCTGCAACCGCCAGAAGCATGATGACCATCCCGATGGCGAATTCTTTGCCGAATATGTCAGTGATCTTTTTCATGGTATTACCTCATTATGAAAGAATATCTTATAACCCTCCCAGATTTCATTATCTCAAAAAGATTCATGCATTACAACCAATATTTTTAAGTTCTTTCTCAAAAAATGCAAACAAAAAAGGGCAGCCGCAGAAGGCTGCCCTTTCAGTTCCCTGTAAAGGACATAAATCAATGTGCAGAAAGGCAGATATTTACTGCCTCGTCCATCCGCTCGATGAATTTGAAGTCCATATTTTCCTTGATGCTTTCCGGTACCTCTTCAAGGTCTTTTTCGTTGAGCTTCGGCAGGAGAACGCTTTTTATCCCTGCCCGCTTTGCGGCCAGGACCTTTTGCTTGATGCCGCCCACGGGCAGCACAAGCCCGCGGAGCGTTATTTCGCCGGTCATTGCGACGTCGTTTCTGACCGGCTTATCTGTCAGAAGGGAGACGAGGGATACGAGCATCGTTACCCCTGCCGAGGGGCCGTCTTTGGGGATGGCGCCCTGGGGGACGTGAACGTGGAGGTCGTTTTTTTCAAAGAAGTCTTCGGCGATCTTGTAATCATTCGCCTTGCTCCGGATGTAGCTCAGCGCCGCCTGTGCTGATTCCTTCATGACATCCCCGAGCTGGCCGGTGAGCGAGAGGGTGCCCTTTCCTCTCATCTTGGTGGATTCGATAAACAGGATATCTCCTCCTGTCGGCGTCCAGGCCAGGCCGGTTGCTACGCCTGAGTACTTTGTCCTTTCCGCCACTTCAGCGAAGAATTTTATAGGGCCCAGGTAGCCGTGGATGGAATCTCCTGTAATGACCTGTTTTTCTGTTTTGCCCTGCGCCACATCTTTTGCCACTGACCTGCAGATCGCGGCAATCTCCCTCTCAAGGTTCCTCACGCCCGATTCTCTTGTGTAGGCGCGGATGATCACCTTCAGCGCCTCATCCTCAAATTCGATCAGGTCCTCGTTAAGGCCGTGCTCAAAGCGTTCCTTGGGAATGAGAAACTGTTTCGCTATCATGAGCTTTTCTTCTTCCGTGTAGCCGGGCAGTTCGAGCACCTCCATCCTGTCTTTCAGTGCGGGCGGGACAGGATCGAGCATATTTGCCGTGGCGATGAACATGACCTTCGAGAGGTCGAAAGGGACTTCGAGGTAATGGTCGCTGAAAGACCAGTTCTGCTCAGGGTCGAGCACCTCGAGAAGCGCACTCGACGGATCACCCCTGAAGTCCATTCCGATCTTGTCTACCTCGTCGAGCATAAAGATGGGGTTGTTGGAGCCGGCCTTTTTTATTCCCTGGATGATCCTCCCCGGCAGCGCCCCTACGTAGGTTCTCCTGTGCCCCCGTATCTCTGCCTCATCCCGTATTCCTCCCAGGGACATTCTCATGAACTTTCTTCCGAGGGCCCGCGCAATCGACTTGCCGAGCGATGTTTTGCCAACGCCGGGAGGACCGACAAAGCAGAGTATCGGCCCCTTCATGTCGGCTTTTAACTTCCTCACCGCGAGATATTCAAGTATTCTCTTTTTTATCTTCACCAGGTTGTAATGGTCTTCGTCGAGGATCGTATTTGCCCCATCGATGTCGAGGTTGTCTTCCGTTGCCTTTGACCAGGGCAGCTCTGTGAGCCAGTCGAGGTAGGTCCGCGATACAGTATATTCCGCCGACATGGTGCTCATTTTTGAGAGCCTGTCGAGCTCTTTTTCAGCGATCTTGCGGACGTCGTCGGGCATCTTTGCCTCGATGATCTTTTTTCTTGCTTCCTCAACCTCGCTGAGCCTGTCATCCGTGTCGCCAAGCTCTTTCTGAATGGCCTTGAGCTGTTCCCTGAGATAGTACTCCCTCTGCGTTTTATCAATGCCTTCCTTGACGTGGGACTGGATCTTGCTGCTCAGCTCAAGGGTTTCAACCTCCCTGTTGAGGAAGATGGTTACTTTTTTGAGCCTTTCCTTGAGGTCTAATTTTTCGAGGATCTCCTGCTTCTCGGTGACGTTGATGTTGATGGTGGAGGCAATAAGGTCGGCAAGGTTCCCCGGGCTCTCTACCTTCGTCGCGATCTGCGTGAGCTCCGAGGAGAGGTAAGGCGCCATCTCGATCGCTTTCCTGTAAAGGTTTTTCAGGTTGATGTACATGGCGTCGACTTCTATGTCTTTGATGTATTCTTCGAAGATAGGGAGCACTTTTGCCCGGAGGTTCGGCTCCCTGTCTGTAAATTCTACCAGCCTGCACCTGCACAATCCCTGAACGACGACCCTCTGGCTTCCGTCGACCATCTTGACCATCTTCATGATCGTGGCAACCGTGCCTACTGTATAGAGGTCTTCTATCTCAGGGTCTTCAATGTCTGGATTTTTTTGTGTTATGATGGCGATCATCTTGTCTCTGCTCATCGCGTCATCCACAAGGCGTATAGATTTCTCCCGGCCCACAATAAGCGGCATCACGAGGTCGGGATAGGCTACGGTGCCCCGAAGGGGCAATATGGGCAGCTCGGCAGGGATAAAGATCCTGTCTTTTATGCTCTTGTCGTTTTTAAAGCCAATTACCATTGATCCTCCTATTTTTTCACATCCTCAAACTCAGCATCGACGACGTCGTCATCCCTTTTCTGGCCTCCCTGGGACTGTCTTGCCTGCTCCTGCCCGGGGCCCTGTGAAGTCGACTGGGCAGTCTTCTTGTATAATATTTCGGCAAGCTTGTGAGAAGCTTTAGTCAGGTCTTCGATCGCTCTTTTTATCCGTTCCGGCTCGCCGCTCTTCAGGGCGTCTTTTGCGGGCCCCAACGCGTCTTCGATAGGCTTTATGTCTTCCGCAGACACCTTGTCCTTATTATCGTTTATGGTCTTTTCTGTCTGGTATATGATGTTGTCGAGCTGGTTTTTCTGGCTGATCTCCTCTTTCTTCTTCTTGTCTTCTTCGGCGTGCGCCTCAGAATCTCTGACCATCTTTTTTATCTCTTCTTCGTTCAATCCCGTTGACGCGGTTATCCTTATGCTCTGCTCCTGGCCCGTGGCCTGGTCTTTTGCCGATACGTGGAGGATGCCGTTCGCGTCTATGTCGAAGGTGACCTCGATCTGCGGTATGCCCCTTGGCGCCGGCGGCAGGCCGATGAGGTGGAATTTCCCGAGGGTCCTGTTGTCGCGCGCCATTTCCCGTTCGCCCTGGAGCACATGTATCTCCACGCTTGTCTGGCTGTCTTCAGCGGTGGTAAATATCTGGCTTTTTTTGGTCGGGATCGTTGTGTTTCTCTCGATGATCTTGGTCATTATCCCGCCCAGCGTTTCGATGCCGAGGGACAGCGGGGTAACATCGAGAAGAAGCACGTCCTTCACCTCGCCGGCAAGGACCCCTGCCTGAACCGCGGCGCCAAGCGCGACGACCTCGTCAGGGTTGACCCCTCTGTGAGGTTCTTTTCCAAAGAATTCTTTTACCACTTCCTGTACCTTCGGTATTCTTGTTGAGCCGCCGACAAGGACGACCTCGTCTATCTTGTTGGCTGTCAGCTTTGCGTCTTCAAGGGCCCTTTTGCATGGCTCAATGGACCTTTGGATCAGGGCGTCAGAGAGCTTTTCGAGCTCTGACCTTCTTAGCTTCAGGTTGAGGTGCTTGGGGCCTGCGCTGTCGGCAGTGATAAAGGGAAGGTTTATCTCTGTTTCGACCGTGGTCGAGAGCTCTATCTTTGCCCTTTCGGCAGCCTCCTTGAGCCTCTGGAGGGCCATCCTGTCCTTGGAAAGGTCAATGCCCTGGTCTTTCTTGAATTCAGAAACGATCCAGTCAATAACGTTCTGATCGATATCGTCGCCGCCGAGGTGAGTATCGCCGTTCGTCGATTTGACCTCAACAACGTTGTCCCCTACCTCCAGTATGGAAATGTCAAATGTGCCGCCGCCAAAGTCATATACCGCTATGGTCTCATCCTTTTTCTTGTCCAGCCCGTAGGCAAGCGCTGATGCCGTAGGCTCATTAATAATGCGGAGCACGTTCAGGCCTGCTATCCTGCCCGCGTCTTTTGTCGCCTGCCTCTGTGAATCATTGAAGTATGCAGGTACGGTCACGACAGCGTCGTCGATCGCCTGGCCGAGGTATGCCTCTGCGGACTTCCTCAGCTTCTGAAGCACAAATGCCGATATCTCCTGCGGCGTGTACTGTTTTCCCCGTACATCGACCCTCACGTTCCCGTCCTGGTCGCTGACAACTTTGTAAGGCACTGTCTTGATCTCGCCCTGCACCTCGTTGAATCTCCTTCCCATGAATCTTTTTATGGAAAATATGGTGTTCTCAGGGTTTGTGATCGCCTGCCTCTTTGCGGTCTGACCGACCAGTATTTCACCGTCTTTTGTAAAAGCGACGACGCTTGGCGTCAACCTGCTCCCTTCTTCGTTTATTATCACCTTTGGTTCGCCGCCTTCCATGATCGCCACGACGGAGTTCGTCGTTCCAAGGTCTATCCCTATAACTTTCTTAGCCATTTTTTAATCCTCCTGATTGTATTCAAAACTAAGTTAATATAATGCCCGGCCATGGGGTTGTCAACGCGGAAACAGTAGATTTTTTAAGACTTTTAAGGCATTTATTGCCGGCGCCTGTAAGCAAATGAGGCAAGGAAAATGATGAAATCGAATACCCAATAAAACAGAAGAGACAAGGCCGCAGGTCGATTATTGGCAATTTTTATAAAAATATATCCCTGATCTTATCTTTTGCCTCTTTAACCTGCCCGTCGGAGAGCTTCAGCCCTCCCTGCGTATGTTCGGGCTCGTGGGTGATGCTGTAAACCCTCTCTTTGAGCACGGCCTGTTTCATCATGCCCGCAGGGAGCGCCGGGACGATCCCTACTGCCGCTGCCACGTCTTCAGGGAACTTTCCCGGGTCAGCGGTCTCGTATACCACTGACGGCCTGTCGTGCTGGCCGTTGAGGTAGATCTCGAGCGTTCTCCACCCGACCGCGCCATGGGGATCAAGGATGATCCCGTATTTCTCGAAGACGAGCTTCATCGTTTCATAGTGGAGGGGATTGGTGACCCCCATTGAGGCGATGTCTTTTCTCATGGAATCCATGTCAGGCATCCTGTCAATGATGCCGGGCCTTGTTACGTTCCCCGTAGCGGGATCGCGCTCGTCGTACATGTGGCCGCCGTAAAAATCGATAAGCCGCACCAGGTTGCTTGGGTGGGAAACGATCATTGCCGAAGAGGGCGATTTGATGGACGGCCGTACGACATACCGCCCTGTTTCGAGGAAATCCGGGAATTCGGTGTTTTCGTTCACGCCGGAGACAAGCCTTGCGACAGGAAGGCCCATCTGCCGCGCAACGACCGTCCCCATCATGTTTCCGAAATTGCCTGAGGGGACGCTGGCAATGAACGGCTCATCGCCGGCATCGATCTTCGAGTATGCGTAAAAAGGGTATACCGCCTGCGGCAAAAGCCTTCCAAGGCTGATCGAATTTGCCGATGTGAACCGTTCGCCGTCATGGAAAAGCCCTTCGGCAAATCCTTTATCTCCCAGGATGTTTTTTGCAAGGGCCTGGCAGACGTCGAAATCGCCGTTCACCTCGAAGGCGTAGATGTTGCCCCCCAGGGTTGTCATCTGCCTCCGCTGCCCCTCGCTGATGGAGCCTTTTGGGAAAAAGACGATATTTTCCACGTTGTCAAGGCCATAGAGGGCATCCGCAACAGCCCCTCCCGTATCGCCGCTTGTGGCAACTATCACGGCCCTCTTGAGGCCTCTTTCGCCGAGAAAATAGTTAAGCGCCCTGCCGAAAAAGCGGGCTGCATAATCCTTGAAGGAATATGTAGGCCCCTGCGTAAGCCACATGATATAGGTCCTGCCGGTTATGCGCTGCACTTTCGTGGGGATCTTGTCTTCGCGGTATGCGTCGTCGAGGAGGCCCTTTAGTTTTTCAGCGGGTATTTCGGAACCGAGGAAGGGGTAGAGGACCTCGAAGGCGACCTGTGCGTAGGGCATAGGGCGCATAGCGCTGATACGCTCCGGAGCAAGTACCGGCACATCCTTCCGTGCTATCATGTAAAGCCCGTAGTTGGATGCCATCCCTTTGAGCAGGGCTGTCTCAAAATTGACCTTCTCGTCGTAGTTGTTGGTGCTGTAATAGCTGATCGTTCCCATGGCGGTTAAAAGCATACCGGATGTTCCATCTTTTTTCAATACAACGATTCATTTCCAGCAGCGCGCGGGGCATCATTGTTCCCGCTCCCCTTGCGGGAGAGGGTCAGGGAGAGGGGGACAAGAGATTTATTTTATTTACAGGGATTCTTGTGATATAACCTTTCAATATGGCATCGATCGATCGAACCCGGCTGCAAAAGAAGGCGTTGATA
>JAKQBZ010000295.1 GCA_029559435.1 Deltaproteobacteria bacterium
TGATGCTCACAGAGCCGATATCGATCCCAATCCTGAACATGCCTTCCTCCGTGTTGTACAAAGGCTTTGATTTTACAGTATGCTTATGATAATTATAATAAAAATGGGTTCTAATCAACAAAAATGTAGAGCGGCACATTACAAATTATTCCATGGTTGATCAGGCCGGATGAAACGCGTCCACATATTCGTAGAAGGAAGGGTGCAGGGTGTCTTTTTCAGGCATTATACCGTGGAGACAGCTTCTGCATACAGCTTAAAGGGGTGGGTAAGAAATCTCCGCGACGGCAGGGTGGAAATAGTCTGCGAAGGCCCGGAAGGAGACATTGAAAGAATGATCGAATGGTGCAGGCAGGGGCCTCCCGGCTCCCATGTCAACAAGATAGACACTGCCTGGGAAGAATACAGGGGAGAGTTTGAATCCTTCGAGATCATCCGCTAAAGGCAGCTACTACCCTCTCTTTCTCGATATCGCACAAAAGCCATGCATTGTGCTCGGCGGCGGCAAGGTTGCGGAGAGGAAAGCGAAGATGCTCCTCAGGTTCGGCGCACAGGTGAAAGTGATAAGCCCCGACATTACCGATGCCTTGCAGCTTCTCGCACAAAAGGGAAAGATCCACATCGCCATGCGCCGCTACAGGGCGGCAGACCTTCGCAATGCCTCCCTTGTTTTTGCCGCCACGGATAACGAAGAGATAAACAACAGGATCAGGGATGACGCCGGCCGGGCAAAAGTCCCCGTCAATGTCGTCGATAATCCTGACCTCTGCGATTTTATCGTTCCCTCTATCATCAAAAAGGGGCCTGTCGTTGTCGCCATCTCCACCTCCGGGATGCTGCCGCTTCTTTCGAAAAAGCTCAGGCAGGAAATGGAAGCCATCGTTACAAAGGACTACATCAGGTACGCCGAGACCATCGGCAGGTTCAGAAAGTTTATCATCGAGCACGTAGAGGACAAAAAGGCGCGCAGGGAGATAATGAAGAAGATCGGCAGCATGTCCGTGGCAGAGCTGAACAGCATGGGGCTGAACGACATAAAACGCATGTTCCTCCGGCCGCGCACATGAATGTCCTGATCTTTTACAGCGCCCTTTTCTGTTACCTTTTGTCCGCCCTCTCATATCTCGTCTATCTCATCTATAATAAAAAAACCGTGGAAAGAGCCGGCCACTACGCCCTTCTGGCCGCCTTTTTCATCCATCTCGCCTCCGTTGCTTTCAGGTACCTTCAGGCGGGGCACACGCCGATAACGAACATGTTCGAATCCCTTTCTTTCTTCGCGCTCTGTATCGCGGGTTTCTTTCTCTACCTGAAAAGGACGTATGCAATAAACTCCCTCGGCTGCATCGTGCTTCCCGCAGTCTCTCTGCTGCTCATATGGGCGCTCGCTTATCCGGCAGACATAAGGCCCCTCCCGCCGGTGCTCAAAAGTTTATGGCTGCCGGTACACACGACATTCTCCTTCCTCGGCAACGCCATATTCTTTGTAAGCTTTCTCGTGTCGATCATCTACATCATCGCCGAGCGTGAAATAAAAAGGAAAAAGTCATTTCTCTTTTCTGCAAGGTTCCCTTCCCTCGAAACCCTTGACTCGATCAACTACCGGTGCATGTCCTACGGGTTTCCTTTTCTGACGGTAGGCATCATAACCGGCTCGATCTGGGCAGGCTTTGCATGGGGGTCCTACTGGAGCTGGGATCCAAAAGAGACATGGTCTCTTATAACATGGATCGTGTATGCCATATTGATCCACAACAGGCTTGCAATAGGCTGGCGCGGGAGGAAGACGGCGTACCTGATGATAGCAGGATTTATCTCCATACTGTTTACGTTCTTTGGGGTGAACTTCCTGATCGGCGGCCTGCATTCGTACATGTGAAACCTGATGCTGGTCGCTGGTTACTTGATACTGGTTTGGACAAGCATCGAGTATCGAGGAACGAGGAGCACTGTGAGATTTAGGAAATAAATAGATGCAGATCGTTGTATTTGGACTGAACCATAACACGGCCCCTGTCGAAGTAAGGGAAAGGCTTTTTTTCGCCGAATCGCAGGTGCCGAGCTTGCTCAACGCGCTGCGCGGCAAGGCATCAGGGAGTCGGCGGTGCTGTCGACGTGCAACAGGACGGAGATCTATTTCTGCACAGACAGCGCCGACGAATCGCTCGCGACGGTCAAGGACGTCCTTATAAAATATTTTGATATAGACCGCAAGATCCTTGAAGAGTATACATACACCTTCCAGGACGAGCCGTCGTACAAGCACCTCTTCCTTGTTGCTTCAGGCCTTGATTCGATGGTTGTGGGGGAGCCCCAGATCCTCGGGCAGGTAAAGGATGCTTACAGGATGGCCGCCCACAGCAACACGACAGGATACCTCCTGAACAAGCTATTCCACAAAACCTTCAATGTGGCGAAGCGCGTGAGGTCCGAGACCAGGATAGGGTATAACCCTGTCTCCATCAGCTCTATGGCGATCGAGCTTTCAAAAAGGATCTTCGGGGATCTGCGCAACAGGAAGGTGCTTGTTATCGGCGCCGGCGAGATGAGCGAGACGGCCCTGAAGCATCTGAAAAAAGAGGGCCTCAGCGATATCTTCATCATCAACAGGACCTTCGGAAATGCAAAAAAGCTTGCTGAAGACATCGCTGGGATCCCCTATCCTTTTGAAAGCATGTCAGACCTCCTCGGGCAGGTCGACATGGTTCTCGCTTCGACCGGAGCAGAGAAGCCGATCATCGGATCAGGCCTCGTCCTCCAGATCATGAAAAGGCGAAAAAACAGGCCTCTTTTCATTGTAGATATTGCGGTGCCCCGCGATGTCGACCCTTCGGTGAACGATATCGAAAACGTCTACCTCTACGATATTGACGATCTCAAGGACCTCTCCCAAAAGCATCTTTCCGACAGGCTGAAGGAGTCGGAGCGGGCGCTCAGCATCGTCGACGGGGAGGTAGCGGCGTTTTCTTCCTGGCTGCGGCAATCAGAAAAAAATCCTCTTATTGCCTACGTCATCGACAAGGCAGAAGCGATCCGCGCCAAAGAGTTCAGGAAGGCCTCGCAAAAATTTAAAAATGCTGACGAAGAGACGATCAAAAACATAGAAGCGCTCACCAGGGCGATCGTCAACAAGCTGGTCCACCCCCACGTTACGTTCATTAAACAAGACAGCGACAGGGAAATATCCGAAACAATAAAAAGATTATTCACTCTTGACGAAGAAGATGAAAAAGACCTGGACAATAGGAACGAGGGGCAGTAAGCTCGCCCTGAAACAGACGGAGATCGTGGTCAGGGCGCTCACATCTCTCTATCCCGGCAGGGAGTTCGCCGTCAAAACTATCAAAACAAAAGGCGATGTCATCTGGGACAGGCCTTTGCACCTTGTCGGCGGAAAGGGCCTGTTCGTAAAGGAGATCGAGGACGAGCTTCTGAAGGGATCGATCGATATGGCGGTCCACAGCGCAAAAGACCTGCCGTCAGAGCTTGAGGAAGGGCTTGTCCTCGGCGCTGTCCTGAAAAGGGAGGACCCGAGGGACGTCTTCATCTCTACAGCGCATGACGCTATCGAATCTCTACCGCCATTATCAAAGATCGGAACAAGCAGCTTAAGGAGGAAGGCCCAGATCCTGCGCCTTAAAAGCGGGATCCAGGTAGTTCCCCTGCGCGGCAATGTCGATACCAGGATCAGGAAGTTAAGGGCCCACTCCCTGGACGGCATCATCCTCGCCTATGCCGGGGTAAAACGGATGGGCTTCATCGAACACGTCAGGGAGATCATACCCCTCGACATCATGGTGCCTTCCGCCGGCCAGGGGGCTATCGGGATAGAGGTCCGCAATAAGGACGAGGCCTTGAAGCTCCTCGCGCCCGTTAATGACCCTGTCAGCGCAGAAGAGGTTTCTATCGAGAGAGAACTTCTGGGAAAGATAGGCGGCGGGTGTCAGATACCCCTCGGCATCCATGCAAATATCAAGGATGGGGTACTTTCTTTATACGTCTCAATGGGCGAAGAGAACGGCAGGATATACGTGCACGAAAAGAACACTTATCCGAAGGAACAGGCCGCCCTCGCCATAAAAGATGCACTCGACAAGCTAAAACCCTTTTTATAGATAATCACCAATAATCAAACATCAATAATCAATTAATATCCAATAGCCAATGACCGAATACCCAAACTGGGGTCAACTCTTCAAATGTCAATTTTTTAGACGCGGCGCTTACCTGGGTTCCAGCCCCCTCTCCCTGGCCCTCTCCCGCCAGGGGAGAGGGAAGAGTGTTGCCCTGGCCCTCTCCCGCAACTCGATGCTGGATGCTCGATGCTTGATACTGGGTACTGATGAGAGCTGCGTCAGGAGGAAAAGGGGAGCGGGGGCCAAGAGGCTTGCATTTGTTTCGGACATTTGATATTTGGATTTTGATAATTGTTTAGGATCTGGTGCTTAGGAATAAAAAATGCCCCCTTCGGAGAGGGGGCATTTTATCTGCAGGCATTATTAAACCCGATTACATTGCATCCTTTAAAGCCTTACCAGCCGTGAATTTTGGCACTTTGCGCGCAGGGATCTTGATCTCTTTCCCCGTCCGGGGGTTCCTTCCTTTTCTCGCCTTTCTCTTTGATACGGAAAATGTCCCGAAGCCGACAAGCGTCACCTTCTCGTCCTTCTTAAGGGCCTTCTTGACACCGTCAAGGAAGGCTTCCAGCGCCTTGCCCGCGGCAGCCTTTGATATCTTTGAGTCGGCTGCCATCTTGCCTATTAATTCAATTTTGGTCATACATACCCCTCCTTTTTAGATTATTAATGTGCGGCAGTTCCCACAACAACCACCCTATAGATAGTTTATACTCCCTATTCTACAGAATATTCAACCTTTATTTGCATTTTTTATGGACATTTTTTAAATTTTTTTGAATCTATATTTTCCCGGCAACTCTCCCGTAATCGTCCTCGATCCTTTCAATATCATCTTCACTGAGATCGTCGCCCGTTTGTATCTCTATAACCGAAAGGTCAACCCCTCCGGTATTGACAATCCTATGCAAAAGATACACAGGTATATCTACCGACCGGCCGGCTTTCACAGGGATATCCTCATCCCCGAGCGTTACAATGCCTTCGCCTGACAGAACAAACCAGTGCTCGGAACGCTGCCTGTGCCTCTGCAGGCTTAAACGCCTGCCCGGATAGACAACGATCCTTTTTATCTTATGACCCTTTCCCTCGGAGAGTATCTTGTAGTAACCCCATGGACGCTCCTCTACAACAGGAACCATCTCTTTTTCCTCACGGTATTTTTGAATACACAATACCAGATAAAACAATGGGAGGTAAACAGTTTTTTGTTGTTATTTTCAACACTGTTCCCTCTCCCCTCGCGGGAGAGGGTCAGGGAGAGGGGGCAGTTCAGTTCAAGAGGATGATCTCTATGCGCCTGTTCATGGCGCGGTTATCGGGGGTATCGTTCGACATGACAGGGCGGTACTCTGCATATCCGACGGCGGAGATCCTCTGCGGAGGAAGATCGTATCGTTCAACAAAATATCTGACCACCTCTGTGGCCCTTCTTACGGAGAGCTCCCAGTTTGATTTGAACTCGCTGGTCTTAATGGGGACATCGTCGGTATGCCCTTCGATCCTTATGTGGTTATCTATCTTTCTTACGACAGGGACGATCCTGTCCAGCGCCTTCCTCGCCCTTTCCTTAAGGTCTGCCTTCCCCTCGTCAAAAAAGGCCTTGTCGAGTATCCTGATGACAATACCTCTCTCGTCAGAAAGGACTGAGATATTTTTTTTCATTTCCTCGCTGCCTATCAGCCCCTTTATTTCATCCTCCAATTGTCTTTTTACGTCACCGTTCTCCATCATGGCGAGGTGGCCCTGCGTATCAACCGGCGCCCCGGATGCGCCGTTTCCTTTCCCCGTGATACCGGAATGACCGGTAAATATCGTCTTTAAATGCCCCGTGAGCTCCTGGTATTTTTGGGTGTCCTGTTTGGAAAATGTGTACATCATAATGAAGAAGGCAAGAAGGAGCGTTATCAGGTCGGCGTACGTAATGAGCCATCTTTCATGGTTCTCCTGTTCTTCCTCGGTTCGTTTTTTCCTCAATACCCGTCACCCTGCCTTTTGTTTGGAAGTAAGAACGAAACAAGCTTCATTCGAATGACCCTCGGGTTGTCCCCCATTGCGAGGGATATCACGCCTTCGCTTATGATCTCCAGATAGAGCGCCTCGTCCTGATGCTTGTTCTTCAGTTTATCCGATATGGGCAGATAGATGAGGTTTGCCAGCGCAACGCCCCAGAGCGTAGCGATGAACGCGCCTGCGATCGCCGAAGCCATATTGGAGCTGTCCTGCATGCTTCCGAGGGCATGTATCAGCCCGAGGACGGTTCCCATAATACCCAGCGTCGGCGAGAACCCTCCCAGCTTGCTGAAAAATGCCGCGCCCGACCTATGCCTCTCGCTTATATAGGCCATCTCTATCTCAAGGATCTCCCTGATCTTGTTCGTCTCGAACCCGTCAATGGCGAGCTGTACGGCCTTCCTGAGGAAGGGCTCACCGATCTGCTCAAGCTCCTTTTCGAGGCTCAATAATCCGTTCTTCCTTGCCTTCTGGGCAAGATCGAAGATGAGCTCTATGAGCTCCTGGGGGTCCATCTTCTTCTCAAACAAGGCGACCTTTATAAGGTTTGGGAGGTTAATAAGCTGCCTTACAGAGGTCGTTATAGAAGCTGCGCCGAATGTGCCTACGACGACCAGCAGCATTGCAGGGCCCTGGATCAGAGCGGAAAGATGGCCTCCCTCCATGAGAAAGGAGACAATTACAGAACCGATCCCCAATATGAGCCCTAAGATGGTTGCTATGTCCATGGTTCATCAACTCGCCGTTTCTTTCAAGAG
>JAKQBZ010000092.1 GCA_029559435.1 Deltaproteobacteria bacterium
CTCCCTGATATACTCATGGGTCAGGTTCTGCTTGTTGATGCTGATCGCTACGGTCGGAGGATCGGAGGTGATCTGGAAGACGGTGTTTGCGATCTGCCCGTTGAACTTTTCCCCCTTCCTCGAACTGATGATATACACACCATAGCAAATCTTCTGGATAGCCTTGACGTTCTTCATACCCCATCCTCCTTGCCTTTCGGATTCAATAGTGTTCCCTCAGGGTCCCCTTCATCTTTTCCTTCAAATCCCTGAAGGGAATGATCTGTTTTACAAGGGGCTTATCATGGATAACGGCAACCCTTTCTTCAAATGTGCGGCGGTTGTTCCGGTAGATGATGCCGATCGGTATCCTTTCCCCCCACTCAAGGGCCTTCACAAAGGCCCTCGCCCTGTCCTCCGGATCATGATCGGGCCCCAGGCGGTAGACGCGCTGCCTGTACCATTCGTACGTGTTTACCTTGTTGAAGGAGACGCAGGGCTGCAGGATATCGACGAGAGAGAACCCTTTATGGCTGATCGCCGACATTATAAGTCCTTTGAGATGTTCCGGGTCTCCTGCATACCCTCGCGCTACAAAGCTGCAGTCAAGGGCAACGGCCGCTGCCATGGGGTTGAACTGCTCTGAAAGGACTCCAAAGGGCTGGTTTTTCGTGACCATTCCCTCCATGCTCGTCGGCGATGCCTGCCCTTTCGTGAGGCCGTATATCTGGTTGTCGTGGACAAAGACCTTAACGCCGACGTTTCTCCTCATCGCATGGATCAGGTGGTTTCCCCCTTCTCCGTAGCCATCGCCGTCACCGCCTATTGCCATGACGAGCATCTCGTGGTTTGCGAGCTTGATGCCCGTTGCAACGGGAAGGCTCCTTCCGTGAAGCCCGTTGAACGTGTTGCAGCGCGTGTAGTGCGGGAATTTGCCCGCCTGTCCGATGCCGGAGACGATCGCAAGCTGATGGGGCTCAACGCAGAGATCCACCAGCGCCTCCTTGAAGACCTTCAGGATGACGAAGTTGCCACATCCGGGGCACCAGGCGGGAGCCTGTCCTGCGTAATCATCCAATACGGGCATACAATTCTCCAAGAAATTCTTCCAGCATGAACGGCCTCCCGTCATACCTGTTTATCATCTTGCCGCACTCAAAACCTGTCTCGGTCTTCATGAGCCGCGCGAATTGACCGGTGGCATTCTGTTCGACGCAGATCGTCGTCTTGGCCCCCCTCAGTACGCTCAGGTAATCAAATGAATCGACGGAAGGGAACGGATATATCTCGCTAAAATGGAGCATGGCAATCTTTTTTTTCTTTGATGCGATATCGACGGCCTCCCGCATCAACCCGTATGTGGAGCCCCATCCTATAACCACGATCTCGGGTTCATCATGGCCGTAGAACAGGGGCGGCGCTATTTCCTTCTTAATAAGCGGAAGCTTTTTGAAGAGCCTTTTATCAACCATCTTGATCCGCGTTGCCGCATCTTCGACGATGTGGCCTTCCTCATCGTGCTCATCGCTGTCAGTAACGACAAGGCCCGATGCCAGGCCCGGGATGCAGAACGGGGACACCCCGCTGTCCGTGAATGCGTGGCGCTTGTATTTTCCGCCGCACGCCTCCTCCCCGGAAATCCTGTATTCGTTGCAGAAAAGGCCGTCGAGGTCAAAATGCTCTATTGTCCACTGCGTGTCCGAGAGATACTGGTCGGTCATTATAAAGACCGGTACCTGGTATTTCTGTGAGATCTCAAAGGCCTTATCGGCAAGGAGGAATCCCTGTTCGGGGTTGCCCGGCGCGAAGATCACGCGGGGGAATTCGCCGTGCCCCGCGTGAAGGGCAAAGAGAAGGTCCCCCTGCTCCGTCTTTGTCGGCAGCCCTGTTGCAGGGCCGGGCCTTTGTGCAAGGGCGATAACGATCGGCGTCTCGGTCATTGCGGCAAGGGACAGCCCTTCAACCATGAGGGCAAATCCCCCGCCGGAAGTTCCCGTCATTGCCCTTACCCCGGCAAATGAGGCGCCCAATGCCATATTGATGGCCGATATCTCATCCTCTGCCTGCTCCACGATAATCCCGTACTCCATTGCCTTTCCTGCTATATAAAGCATGATGCCCGTTGAAGGGGTCATAGGATAGGCAGAATAGAATTTGCAGCCCGATGCGATTGCGCCTGACGCTATGGCATCATTCGTGCTTAACAGCATCTTCCGGCCAGATAGCTGCACAACAGAAAAAGAGCACTGGACGCAATTATGTCCCGCGTAATTATACCCCGCAATGGCAGCCACCTTGTTCCTGCTTACCGTATCTTCATCTTTCTTTTTGAGCGTGCTGAGCAATACGTCAAAGAGCAGCTCGATGCCCATGCCGAGCATGCCGAGCACCGCCCCGATGGCAACGATATTCGACATGACCTTGTCGCCGCCGCCGCTCGTTGCAAGGTCTAAAAAGGGCACACCGAGAAAATTCGGCCTTGCAAATGTTTCGCCCAGCATCGCCGGGTCATAGACGATGATCCCCATCTCGGATAATTCCTTTTCATGAAGGGCTATGCTCTCACGATCAAAAGCTACAATGATATCGACCGCTGCGCGGGGAGCTGTAATGGGCTTGTCGGAGAGGCGGATCTGGTAGATATTGTGTCCGCCCCGGATCCTCGATTCATAATCCTGACAGGTGAAGACGTGATAACCGGATCTCGAAAATACCCTTGCCAGGGAATCGCCTACCGTCTGTATCCCCTGCCCTGCTTCTCCGCCGATCTTGATCGTATAGTCCAGGCGCCCTCCGATGCACCATTATAAAATGGC
>JAKQBZ010000312.1 GCA_029559435.1 Deltaproteobacteria bacterium
ATCAAGGAAGAAGAGCTGAGAGGCGGCAGAAAGGTCGCCAAGGTCATCGAGACGGTATGCGCCGGCTGCGGCGTCTGCACGTCTACGTGCCCCTGCGGCGCGATCCAGCTTCAGCACTTTACCGACAACCAGCTCTTAGCGGAGGTTAATGCCATATGCCAGAGCTAACAGGAAAGGAACTTCGGGTCGTAGGTTTTCTTTGCAACTGGTGCTCCTACGGCGGTGCGGATACGGCCGGCGTGGCGCGGTTCAAACAGCCCACGGACCTGCGCATCATCAGGGTGCCCTGCTCGGGCAGGGTGGACCCGCTCTTCGTCGTGAAGGCCCTCCTTGCCGGCGCCGACGGCGTCCTTGTTTCAGGATGCCATCCAAGAGATTGCCACTACACGGACGGCAATTTCTATGCGCGCAGGAGGCTTGAGATGCTGAAAAGGCTCCTTCCTTTCATCGGCATCGATGAAAGAAGGTTTCACTATACATGGGTTTCCGCATCTGAAGGGCAGAAATGGCAGCAGGTGGTCACCGAGTTCACGAACAGGCTCCACCAGATCGGCCCTTTGCATGCAAAGAAGGAGAATGAAGGTTGAGCACTGAAAAAGTGAAAGAGGCGATCGCGAAGATATTACCGGACGTTGAGACGGTGATCTGCTGGCAGGGCGGCTTCGATGCCGTCCACGCAACGCCTTGCTTCATCACCAAGCCTGACGAGATCGACAAGGTCATATGGAACCCGCTGTGCGCGCAGAACCTGACAAGCTACCTGCCCTCTCTGAACAAGAAGAAGGTGGGTATCGTCGTCAAGGGCTGCGACAGCAGGACGATCATACAGTATCTGCAGGAAGGCCTCATCGACCGGGAAAAGGTCGTCATCATAGGCGTTCCATGCACAGGGGTAGTGAGTGTGAAGAAGGTGCTGAAGGAGATCGGGCATCAGCCTGTTGCCGACGTTGCCTTTGACAACAACGGAAATATTGTCGTGAAGACATCGAAAGGCGAAAAAACACTGGCAATTGCAGATGCCTGCCCCGATAAATGCGCGACATGCCAGTATCCGACGCCCCTTGTGTACGATCATCTGGTCGGCGATCCGATCACATCCGACAAGCCGAAGGAAAGCGTCTACCAGGATGTCCGCGAATTTGAGGCGAAGACGCTGGAAGAGAGGAAGGCTTACTGGGAGAAGGAGCTTGGCCGCTGCATCCGCTGCTACGCATGCAGGAACGCGTGCCCTATGTGCATCTGCCAGGACAGCTGCATCGCCGAGACGCGAGAGCCGCACTGGATCAGCCAGAAGCTCTCCCTGCAGGAGAAGTTCATGTTCCACATGATCCATGCTTTGCACCTCGCAGGCCGTTGCGTTGAATGCGGCGAATGCGACCGGGTCTGTCCTATGGACATCCCTGTTTCGAAGATAAAAAAGAAGATCAACGCCGAGATGAAAGAGCTTTTCAATTACGAGACCGGGGTCAATCCCGACGATAGGCCGCCGATGTTCACATTTAACGTTGATGAAGTGAAGATCAAGGAGCACAAGATCTAATGCCAGATACAGGTTACCTTCCCAAGGGAAAGATAAAGGACTTTATCAAGGAGCTCGCGAAGGACGCCATCGTCTATGCGCCTGTTCTTGAAGGGGAAACCGTAGTATTCGGTCCTTTTAGCGAAGAGCAGGAACTGTGCCTTGAAAGGCCTGCGAACACCCCTCCGAAGTCGGTCATCTATCCTCAGAGCGAGACGCTCTTTACGTTCGAGCACAAGAAAGACCCCGAGGACCATCAGAAGATGTCCGTTGAATTAAAGGCCGGCATCGATGCTCCGGGCACGGTCATCTTCGGAGCGCGCCCCTGTGACGCCAAGGGCTTCATTATCTACGACCGGGTGTTCATCAATACCGATACGCCCGACCCCTATTATATGAAACGGCGAGAGAACACGCTTATTGTTACGCTGAGCTGTACGGCTCCTTTCTCGGGATGCTTTTGCGTTGCCGTCGGAGGCAGCCCGGCAAGCAAGGAAGGCGCAGACGCAATGCTGACGGAGCTTCCGGACGGTTATCTGATCGAGCCCGTCACGGAGAAGGGAAAGGCGATCCTCAACAAGCCGATGATAGAAGACGGCAGCTCCCGTCTCAAGGACGCTCAACAGGTTCAGCAGAAGGCCCACGAAGCAGTGAAGAACCCTTTCGCGAAGGGAAGGCCGGAAATATCCCCGGAGCTTTTCGACGCCGATTCGTTCTGGGAACAGGCCTTGAGCAAATGCGTGAGCTGCGGAGCCTGCACCTACCTTTGCCCCACCTGCTATTGCTTCAACATTACCGATGAGCAGACATTCGGGAAAGGCGAAAGGATACGGAGCTGGGACGCGTGCATGTTCTTTCACTTTACCCTCGAGGCGAGCACCCACAATCCGAGGCCGACAAAATTCCAGCGGTTCAAGAACCGCGTAGGCCACAAGTTCGTCTATTATCCTGAGAAATACGACGGGGCGATAGCATGCTGCGGCTGCGGAAGATGCATCAGGTACTGCCCTGTTTCCGTGGATATCAGCGAGATCGTGAACGACCTTGGAGGAGGCGGGCAGAAGCAGCAGACAGCAGGGAGCGCAAAAAATGATTGATATAAAGAATCCATACCTGCCGGAACTCGCAACGGTGTTGCAGGTCGTTGAAGAGACGCCGAACATAAAGTCCTTCCAGGTGGTATTCAACGACCCCGAGAAGATGAAGGGCTTCGCATTCCAGCCGGGCCAGGTCGGCCAGCTTTCGGTATTCGGGGCCGGCGAGTCTACCTTCGTCATCAATTCGCCGCCGACGAGGATGGAATACCTCCAGTTCAGCGTCATGAAGGCAGGAGAGGTTACCGCGGCGATCCATAACCTTTATCCCGGTGACCAGGTGGGCATACGCGCCCCTCTCGGCAACTGGTTCCCCTATGAAGAAATGAAAGGGAGGAATATCCTTTTCATCGGCGGCGGGATCGGCCTTGCGCCGCTTCGGACGCTGATCCTCTTCATGCTCGACAACCGCTCGGACTACAAGGATATAACAATAATTTACGGGGCAAGGACACCGCCTGACCTCTGCTACAAGGACGAGCTCAAGGAATGGGAGGAGCGGTCTGACGTAAACCTCATCCTTACTGTAGATAATGAATATCCCGGGTGGATCAAGCGGACAGGCTTTGTGCCGACGGTGCTGAAGGAAGTCGCCCCGTCGCCCGATGATACGGTAGCCATCACGTGCGGCCCGCCGATCATGATCAAATTCGTCCTCGAGGGGCTGGCGCAGCTTAAGTTCAAAGACGAGGATATCATAACGACCCTCGAGAAAAGGATGAAGTGCGGCATCGGCCTCTGTGGAAGATGCAACATCGGGTCCAAATACGTCTGCAAGGACGGCCCGGTCTTCTCCCTCGCCCAGCTCAAAGAGATGCCAGACGAAGTATAATCGAAGGTGCGCCATCCATGTATCGTTGTAGATTTTCCCACGGGTATTGTGTGAATAACCAATAACCAAGCACCAATAACCAATTAATACCCAATACCCAATGACCGAATCACCAATGTAAACCATAAGGTATTCTGTTTGGTTATTGAATATTGGGTATTGGTGATTAATTGGAGCTTGGTTATTGGTGTTTGGTAATTATTTGCTATGAGCTATGAGCCATGAGCCGTGAGCTGCTCTACAGGCTTCCCCACTTTTCCCTGAGCAGGTCGCCGAGGCTGCCCAGCCCGCCTGTTGCCTGCTCTTCTTTTTTCACAGTGTCCCTGTAGGAATTGTAGACATCTTCCTCTATCTTTTCGTCCACCTTGTTTCTGCTGAGGGTGACCTTTTTGCGGTTCTTGTCGATTTCGGTCACTATGGCCTGCATCGCGGTGCCGGCCGGAAACATGCGGTTGTGGTTGGTCCCCCGCGGTGTTCCCATCTCTGAATTGGGGATGAATCCGGTGAGATAGTCGCTTATCTTGAGAAATACTCCGGCAGGTATCACCTTCTCCACGGTCCCGTGGACGATATCGCTGACAGAAGGGAGCTGTATCTCATCGAGGTTGATCTTCTGTTCCATGGAGAGCGTTATCTTTCTGCTTGCAGCGTCGATATCAATGACGCGAGCCTCTATCCACTGCCCTACTTCCACGGCCTCTTTCGGATGCTTTATGCGTTTCCCGGTGCCGAACTTTGAGATAGGTATGAGCCCGTCTATGCCTGGCTCCAGGTTCACAAAGGCGCCGAAGCTCTCAAGACGGACGACGGTGCCATTGACCATGCTGTCTACGGGGTACTTATCGGCAGCGCCTGTGTACGGGTCGGGCTGCATAGATTTCAGGCTCAGGGTAAGGCGGTTCTTTTCCCAGTCAATGGCAATGACTTTTACGGTCACTTCCTGGCCTGTCGACAGAAGGTTGTCTGCCCTTTCGGCACGGTTCCACGAGAGTTCGCTGGTGGGAATAAGCCCGTCGATGCCGCCGAGATCGACAAAGGCGCCGAACTTTTGTATTGCACGGACCCTTCCTGTAACCTCCATGCCTACCTGGAGGCTTTCCTTGAACTGTGCAACCCTCTCCTGCTGCTCTTCTTCAAGGAGAATCCTCCGGGAAAGGATCACATTGCGCCCGTTTTCTTTATATTCAAGGATCTTAAAGGGGAATGTCTGGTTGATGTAAGACTCGGACTTCCGTTCACCTTTCAGGTCAATATGTGAAAAGGGGCAGAAGCACCTGACCTTGCCGATATGGACCTCAAAACCGCCTTTAAGCTCGACGGTGACCTTCCCGTTGACCGGAAGATTTGCCTCATAAGCGTTACGGATGCCCTGAAGGTCTACTGTCGAGTACCCTTTGCTGCGGCTTGTAAATCTTTTCAGGCCGTCCGAGAAGGCTACAAAAAAGGCATCGATGGTATCGCCTTCGCTTACATGGTAGGTGCCGTCCTCTTTTAAGAACTCATTGACGTTTATTACGCCTTCGCTTTTCCCGCCAAGGTCGATGAAGACATAATCTCCAGAGATGCTCACTATCCTCGCACTTATTTTTTGGCCTGGATCAAGCCTCCGGGAGCCGGCGCTGCTCTTTTCAAAGAGGGTTGCGAAATCCTCTTCTTCGGCGCCATAGGTAGTATTTGCATTAGTATCTGCTTCAGGTATGGTATTTTGAACGTTTTCTTCAGTCATTTTTCAGCCCTCTTATGGAACGATGTTAGTGAACCTATAATGTACACTTTCTCATCCCGAAAGTCCAGAAAAAGCAGAATAACCAAACATCAATCACCAATTAATACCCAATAACCAATGACCGAATACCCAATAAAAATATGCCGGAAAGCTCCCGTTTGTTATTGAATATTGGGTATTGGTGATTAATTGGAGCTTGGTTATTGGTGATTGGTTATTTTAGCCATGTTCTTGTTTGACAATTACCATGCCATGAAATAACATATGCTGCAAGCATGGATATCGGCCTGAAATATGAGAAGTTGAAGGAGATCATCGGGGGATTGGGGAAGGTCATCGTTGCCTGTTCGGGAGGGGCGGACAGCACCTTCCTTTTGAAGGCCTCTTTTGACGTACTCGGCAGGGAGAATGTCCTTGCCGTCATCGCATCGTCGCCGATCTATCAGGACGAGGATATCCGGTCGGCCGAAAGGACAGTCAGGGCCATTGGCCCGGAATGCGTGATTGCGGAAACATCCCAGTTAAATGACAATAAGTTTGTTAAAAATCAAATAGATAGATGCTATTATTGTAAGAAAATTATTATAGATAAGTTAATAACTATAGGAAAAAAAAGAGGAATAAATAATATAACCGAAGGTTCAAACTATGATGATATATCCGATTTCAGGCCAGGGAACAGGGCGTGCCGTGAGAAAGGCGTCGCGAGCCCGCTCCAGGCGGCAGGGCTGACAAAGAAAGAGATACGGGAGCTTTCAAGGGCGCTCGGGCTCCATACAGCGGACAGGCCCTCTGATACCTGTCTCGCAACGAGGATCCCCCACGGGACGCCGATAGACAGGGCGCTGCTGGAAAAGGTAGGGCGATCGGAGCGCTTTATAAAAGAACTTGGCGTAAGGCAGGTAAGGGTAAGGTGCCACGGCAATATCGCCCGGATCGAGGTGGCCCGGGATGAACTTGAGAAGATCCTGGGGAATAGGGACAATGTTGCCGGAGCATTGAGGGAATACGGATTCATGTACATAGCCCTCGACATTGAGGGATACAGAAGCGGGAGTATGAATGCATAACGTAAGAAACTTGAATAACCAATCACCAATAACCAAGCTCCAATTAATCACCAATACCCAGTATTCAATCACCAAGCAAAAGCTTTCCGGTATTTTTCTTGTTTGGGTGTTCGGTCATTGGTTATTGGGTATTAATTGGTGATTGATGTTTGGTTATTGGTTATTATTTTTACAGAGAGGTTTATCATGAAAGCGATGGTGATCAATAGGATCTGCAGGCTTGACGTGGACAAGAAACCGCTGGAGAGCATGGATATGCCCGTCCCGGTCCCCGGAGAAAAGGAGCTGCTCATCAAGGTGTCTGTGTGCGGCGTCTGCCATACTGAGCTGGATGAGATCGAGGGGAGGACGCCGCCGCCGGTGTTTCCCATGATCCCGGGCCACCAGGTCATCGGGACAATAGCAGAGACGGGAAGCGAGGTGACGCGGTTCCGGAGAGGGGAGAGGGTGGGGATCTCGTGGATCCATTCCGCCTGCGGCGCCTGTAAGTTCTGCCTTGAAGGCAACGAAAATCTCTGTGACGATTTCGAGGCAACGGGCAGAGACGCCCACGGCGGCTATGCAGAATTTACTACAGTCGGGGAGGATTTTGCCTACAGGATACCTGAAGCCTTTACCGACTTTGAGGCGGCCCCGCTTTTGTGCGCCGGGACGATAGGGTACAGGTCTCTGAGGCTGACCGGCATGAAGGACGGGGAGATCCTGGCGTTGATCGGCTTCGGGGCCTCCGCGCACCTCGTTATCCAGATGGCGCGGTACAGGTATCCGAATTCAAGAATACTTGTCTTCGCGAGGAGCGCCGGGGAAAGGGAATTTGCAAAGGAGCTGGGGGCATACTGGGCCGGTGATACGTCCGATGAGCCGCCGGAAAAATTCCATCGTGCCATCGATACTACGCCCGTATGGGGTACCATCGTTGACGGCCTGCAGAACATGGAAAAAGGAGGCAGGTTCGTCATCAATGCGATCCGCAAAGAAGAGCCTGACAAAGTGGCGCTCATGAAGATCGATTACCCGGAGCACCTGTGGCTGGAAAAAGAGATCAAGAGCGTGGCCAATGTCGCCGGACAGGATGTGCAGGAATTCCTTGACCTTGCCGCAAAAATTCCTATCAAGCCCGAGGTGCAGGTCTACAGGCTGGAAGAGGCAAACCAGGCGCTTACCGATCTCAAGGAGAAGAGGATAAGAGGGGCAAAGGTATTAAAAATATCTTGATGTTATATGTTATTAGTGATAAATATAATGAATTATTATGTATAATTTATTATAATAAAAGAGAAATGCCGAAGACGGGACTTGAACCCACACAGGCTTAGAGCCTACTAGACCCTGAATCTAGCGCGTCTGCCAATTCCGCCACTTCGGCACTATCGGCTAATAAAGTATATGGATACTGCCAATAAGTCAAGAGGTGTGAGTGAAAATTTTTGAATCCCTCGATATTCCGGAGAGGTTTACGCGGCCGGTCCTTACCATCGGCAACTATGATGGGATACACGCAGGCCACAGAAAGATCATAGAGCGGGTGAAGCAAAAGGCGAAAGAACTGTCGGGGACATCGATGCTCATGACCTTCCACCCGCATCCGATGAGCGTCCTGAGGCCGGATAAGTACACACGCATCATTACGCCGCTCTATGTGAAGAAAAGGCTGGTAGAGGAGGCGGGCATCGATGTGCTCCTTATCGTCCCCTTTAACGATGAGTTCAGGGAGATAGAGGCGGCGAGGTTTATTACGGATATCCTGATAAAAAGGATCGGTGTGGCAGGAGTGATCGTAGGGCATGATTTCAGGTTTGGAAAAGACGGGGCAGGGGACGTAAGGATGCTCCGGGGTTTTTCCGAGGATTACGATATCTACCTCGGGGTTGTTGAGCCGGTGACCGTCGACGGCGAGAGGGTGGGGAGCAACAGGATCAGGAAGATGATCGCCGCAGGCGATGTAGACAGGGCGAAAAGACTGCTGGAAAGGCCTCACATGATCGGCGGTATCGTGGTCCAGGGCAAAAGCAGGGGCGCCGGGATAGGTTTTCCCACCATCAACCTTGCAACCTCTTTCGAACTTATCCCGAAGGAAGGTGTTTACGTAACAGAAACAGGGATCGGCGGGAAACGATATCCATCCGTGACGAACATCGGCTACAACCCGACGTTCGACGACAGCCGGGAGCTGACCGTGGAAACGTTTATTCTCGGTTTTTCCGAAGACGTTTACGGGAAAGACGTCTACCTGTATTTTCATAAGCGCATCCGCGCAGAGATGAAGTTCAGGAGCGCAGAGGAGCTGCAGGCCCGCATCGCGAAGGATGTGGAAACAGCAAGGGAATACTTCAACCCGTAACCGACAGTGCAATACCCGTAAGGCGTGAGGCGTAAGGGGACTACGGCAGACTGTAACATTGAATAACCAATAACCAAACATCAATAACCAATTAATACCCAATATCCAATGACCGAATACCCAAACAGAATGTCATACCGGGAAGTTCTGTTTGGTTATTAAAAAATTGGTTATTGGGTATTATTTGGTAATTGGTTATTGGTGTTTGGATATTGTCTGGTGTTTGGTTATTCTATTTTGAAGATATATATCGCCCCTATGATCGGGTCGCGCCTGTTCCGCTCTGTAATTACCTGGAGTATCCGCTCCTGCAACGTGACGCCTTTGGGAAGGAGCTTCAAGCCGCTTGAGGAATAGATGTCTTCGGCGATCACCATCCCCGGCTGCAGCTCATCGAGCTTGACCCTTTGCTTGTTCGCTGACTGGCTTGCGTCCTTTTCAATGAGAAAATCAATGAAATGCGATGCTATCTCCGGGTCTAAGGCCTTATTCACGGCAAGCTTCATCTCCAGGACAATATCCTCTGCAGATCTGCCCTCTTTGACGAGCTCCTCGTACAGGACTATTACGCGGAGTATCCTTGCCCCAACAGGTATCTCCTCGCCGAGGAGGCTTTCCGGCTGGCCTGAGCCGTCGTAATTTTCATACTGGTAATAGACGGCATTTGCGGCGTCCTTGAAGCCTGAAATAGTGGAGGTGATCATCGACCCGATGACCGGGTACTGATTGAAGGCGACCTGCTCTTCCATTGTGATGCCGCTCTTGTTCTTGTCGACGAGGTGGTCCGGCAGCCCGACCTTGCCGATCTCATGGAGCAGGGCGGCGAAGATTATCTTCTTCTTCTCGGAATTCCTGATCCCGAGCCTTGCGCAGATAGATTCTGCCGCCTCCTTTGCCTCCCATGCCCTGTCTGCGGCCCCGGGGACGCGGAAGTCGATGATCTTAAGGAGTATCGACGTGAGCTCCTTGAAATTTTTTTCAAGAAGTGCATTTGCATCAGCCAGTTTTTCTTTTTCTTCCTGAAGCTCGTTCTGGAGGTGTTTGATCCTCAGGAATGCCTTGATCTTGCTCATCAATACCGTGGCAGACGTTGACTTTTCGATATAGTCGTCAGCGCCCTGCTCAAGCCCCTTGATCTTATGGGAAACCTCTTTCTCGACGGTAAGGAGGATGAATATCGCCGAAGAGAGCGCCGGATCGCCCTTTACCTTGCGGCAGAACTCAATGCCGTCTATTTTCGGCATGTAGTAGTCGCTGATGATGAGGTCGGGCTGGATCTCTTTCGCAGCCCTGAAGCCTTCCTCGCCGTCAGGGGCCTCAAACACTTCGAATGCAGGATATTTTGACAGGTATTTGCCGATAGCCCTGCGGAATACCGGATCATCGTCGACGAGCAGGATCTTGATCTCTTTTTGTTCTGTCATTTTTTTCCTGGTTTTGGGGGATCCTGAGCCTTTTGATTGGGGTCAGGCGCTGTCTGTTTCTGGACTTCCACGAGGATGCTGACGCGCCTGTTTGCGAAGTCGAGGGGTTTTTCCGGGATCTTAAGGTTCCTGTCGGCAAAACCCCTTACCCCGATGACCTGGTCTTTCTTGACCCCGTTCTCTTCAAGGATCTTGCGCGCCATATTTGCCCTGTCCGTGCTTAGCTCCCAGTTTGAGTAATTTGGGGTCACATAAGGCCGGGCATCGGTGTACCCCTCAATGATTATCTGGTTCGGCAGGCGGCCAACCTCTTTTGCAACAAGCTTCAGGAGCTGGACCGTCTCCGGTTTTATTCTGGCGCTCCCGATATCAAAGAAGAGGCCTGTTGAATTCTCCAGAAGCTCAATGCGGAGCCCATCCTTCGTAACCTGGATCTCTATCTTGTCCTTGAATTTGTCAAATGCCGGCGTGGCGGCTATGGCGTCCTCGATCCTTTTTCCTTCCAGCTTCAGCTTCTCCAGCTCGCCGGTAATGGTTTCCGTTTTGGCAGGTATGGGGCCCGATGACCCGTCGAATATGCCCCCCGTGCGGTTCGTCGTGTGCTTGAATACCCCCGGCTCTTTGAAATATGCCGCGATGGCCCCTTTTACGTTGCTGCTCTGCCCGACGATCCATAATACGATAAAGAGCGCCATCATGGCCGTCACGAAGTCGGCGTAGGCCACCTTCCACGCCCCTCCGTGGTGGCCGCTGTGTCCTTTTTTCTTTTTTACAATGATCCGTACCGGGGTGTTGTGGTCGTCCATCATTTTTTAACGCCTTTTACGAAGGTTTCCATCTCCTGGAAAGTGGGCCGGAAATCGCTGGGGATCGACCGTCTCGCAAATTCAACGGACACGATGGGGTTGAACCCTTTTGCCAGCGAGATGACCCCTGCCTTGATCGCTTCGTAGACCTTTGAATCTTCCTCTGCGGCAAGGTCGAGATTTGTGGCGAGGGGCTGGATGAAGCCGTATGACAGGAATATCCCAAGGAAAGTTCCCACAAGAGCAACAGCCACCTTATGGCCGATCTCTTCAGGCGGGCCGTTAATGGCCTGCATGGTGATGACGATCCCGAGCACAGCGGCAACGATACCGAGCCCCGGCATCGAATCGCCTATCTTCTGCAGGATCATTCCCGGTTTTGTCCCTTCGTGGTGATGGGTCTCGATATCCATATCCATGAGGGTCTCAATGTCATGGGGCGCGATGCCGCCGAGGACGATGAGCCTGAAGGTGTCGGTCATGAATGAGATAAGGTGGTGTTCTTTCAGGATCTTGGGATAATTGGCGAATATCTTGCTCTTGTCGGGATGCTCGATGTGCGATTCGAGGGCGATGAGCCCGTCTTTCCTGGTGACCTGGAATATCTCGTACATGAGCTTCAGGAGGTCGAGATAGATCTGTTTGTTGACCTTGCCCCCCTTGAGAGTGCCGAGGATGGCCTTGATGATCTTGCCGAGGAGGGTCTTCGGGGTCGAAATGATTAGGGCGCCAAGTGCGGCACCCCCGATGATAAGAAGCTCGACCGGCTGGATCAGGACGGGCATAGGCCCGCCTTCCAATATGAACCCCCCTATTACCGCCCCCAGAACGATGATAGAACCGACTATCACGAACATAGGGCTACCCGGTTCCTGAGCAAGTGGCTGAAAAATACACTGTTTCCTTTGGTCTCCTTCTGGTTTTTATATTCATGCCCCGGTTGCCTGCAATGAAGATGGCCGAAAACACCTTCATCGCTGAATAGGTTATCGGACAGAGGGGGAAAGAGTTAAGGGGGAAATTACAGCTGTTAGCTGTTCTTATGCTTTTTTGAACAGAGGGTCGCGGTAAACGATCTTGCCGTCGGCGATGGTGAGAAGGTTCTTCCCTTTTAGCTTCCAGCCGTTAAAGGGCGTGTTCTTCCCCTTTGAAAGGAACTGCGCCGTATCGACGGTCCATTCGATGGCAGGGTTGAAGATGATGAGGTCAGCGGCGCTGCCCGGCGCAAGGGTACCGTAAGGGATATTGAGAAGCCCGGCGGGGTTGACGGTAAATTTTCTGAGAAGCTCCTTCAAGGTCAGGACGCCTTCATGGACAAGGGCAAGGGACAGGGCGAAGGCCGTCTCGAACCCTGAGATCCCGAAGGTCGCCAGGTTGAACTCCACGTCCTTTGAGGTGAACTCGTGGGGAGCATGGTCGGTGGCGATGATGTCGACAGTATTGTCGCGCAGCGCCTCTTTGACGGCATCAGCGTCCCTTTGTGAACGAAGCGGCGGGTTGACCTTCGTATTGGTGTCAAAACCGAGCGTTGCCTCATCGGTAAGGCTGAAGTAGTGGGGACAGGTATCGCAGGTGGCCTTCTTGTACTGCCTTTTTGCCGCTGCGATGGCCTCGAGGCTCCCCTGCGCCGAGATGTGGGTAAGATGCACCGGGGCGTTGACGTAGCGAGCTACGGCGATATCGCGCAGCACGATCACCTCTTCCGCGATCGACGGGACCGCGTCAAGGCCGCTTTTCACGGATGCGGCGCCCTCGTGGACAAAGCCTCCCGAAAGGGTATCGTCCTCGCAGTGGGATATGACGGGGATGTTAAAAAGCAGCGCATATTCAAATGCCTTTCTCAAAAGACCTGTGTTCTTCACGGACTTTCCATCATCGGAAAGGGCGACAATGCCGGCCTCGTACATCTCCCCGATATCTGAAAGCTCTTCTCCTTTCAGGCCCTTCGAGATTGCGCCGCAGGGCAATACCCGGCATGAGCCTTCCAGCTTTGCCATCTTTACGATATATTCCGTTACGCTCTTGTTGTCGTTCACGGGGTCGGTGTTTGCCATGCAGACCACGGAGGTAAATCCTCCCCTGGCCGCTGCCATCGTCCCTGTCCTGATAGTTTCCTTGTATTCGTAGCCGGGTTCCCTCAGGTGGGCGTGGACATCGATGAGCCCCGGCGCGACGATGTGGCCGGCGGCGTCGATCACCTTCATGCCGGCGCCCTTTTCGGGGATATTTTTATCTATCTTTTCAACGATATTTCCGCTGAGGAGGATATCAAGCTTTGCGTCGGTCCCCTGGCCGGGGTCAACAAGCCTTCCTCCCTTGATGAGGATCTTCATGCCTCCCTCCCTATGAGGAGGTAGAGGATGGCCATCCTAACTGCAAGGCCGTTCTCTACCTGGTCGAGGATGACCGAATAGGGGCCGTCGGCAACCTCGTCGGCGATCTCGATGCCCCTGTTCATCGGGCCGGGGTGCATGATGATGACGTCCTTTTTTGCCTTCTCAATGTGTTCCTTGCGCAGCCCGTAGAGCGTTGCATACTCTTTTACGGAGGGGATGAAAGAGATGCCCCCGCGCTCCTTCTGGATGCGGAGCATCATGATGACATCGGCGCCTTTCACCGCCTTGTTCATGTCGCGTTCCGTCCTTACCCCGAGGCTCTCTATGTCCGGAGGGATCATTGTCGGAGGCCCTGAACAGACGATCTCAGTATCAAAATGACGGAGCGTAAAAAAGTTCGACCGCGCTACCCTGCTGTGGGCGATGTCGCCGATGATAACGACCTTGAGGCCGTCTATGCGGCCTTTCTTTTCGCGGATGGTGAAGAGGTCAAGGAGCGCCTGCGTAGGGTGTTCATGGGCGCCGTCGCCGCCGTTGATGACCGAGGAATCGAGTATCCTCGCAAGCATATGGGGCGCCCCGGGCATGCTGTGCCTGATGACGATCGCGTCGGGCCTCATGGATTCAAGGTTCCGGGCGGTATCCTTGAGCGTCTCGCCCTTTACGGAGCTGCTTGTGCTCGAGGAGATATTGATCGTGTCGGCGCTCAGCCGTTTTGCCGCGATCTCGAAGGACGTCCTCGTCCTTGTGCTCGGCTCGTAAAAGAGCGTGATGACGGTCTTCCCCCGGAGGGTAGGGACCTTCTTGATCTCTCTCTTCGATATATCTTTGAAGGATTCCGCGGTGTCGAGGACAAGTAAGATCTCCTCCTTTGAAAGTTCTTTGATCCCGAGAAGATCTTTTTTGTCCCAGTTCATCTATGATCTCACAATGACCACTTCATCTTTCCCGTCCACCTCGCTGAGCCTCACGAGCACCTCTTCCTCGGGGTTCGCCGTATACTGGATGCCGGCATAGTCGGGATGTATCGGGAGCTCCCGTTCGCCCCTGTCGACGAGGACGGCAAGCTGGATCTTTTTCGGCCTACCGAGGTCCATGATGGCATCGATGGCAGCCCTCGTTGTCCTCCCTGTGTGCATAACGTCGTCGATAAGGATGATGGTGCCGTTGTTCACGTCAAAGGGTATATCGGTCCTTTTAATGACAGGCGACTTGAGCTTGCTGATGTCGTCCCGGTACATTGTGATATCAAGGATGCCGACAGGAAGGGTCGTTCCTTCAACGTCCTCTATCTTTTTCTGAAGCCTGTTTGCGAGGTAGATGCCTCTTGTCCTGATCCCGATGAGGCTTAACGATGCGCATCCTTGATTTTTTTCAAGTATCTCGTGGGTCATCCTCATTACGGTCCGCTCAACTGCCTTTTTATCGAGAAGCACCTTGTTTTTCATCAATCATCCATGTAGATGGCATGTTCGGGGCAGTTGTCCACGCATGATGTGCATTCTATGCAGTCCTCTGGCCGGGATACTCTGACTGTGCCGTTCTCATCGGTAAATACATCATAGGGGCATACGTCAATGCACCCCTTACACCCGGTGCAGGTTTCTTGTGAGATGTAAGGTCGCACGCTTCATACTACTATAATGGGTTTACCAAAAAAAATCAATCAATAGATTCCTCGAAGCCCTGCTTTAAGGATAACAACGCCAGCATCAAGCCGATAAACGATATAAAGGTCCCCTCTCCCCCCGCGGGAGAGGGTCAGGGTAAATAGAAAGCCTTCAAGGTCGGTCATATTCCCCTCTCCCCTCGCGAGAGAGGGTCAGGATAGAATACATGCCGATAAACGATATAAAGGTCCCCTCTCCCCTCGCGGGAGAGGGTCAGGGTGAGGGTACGTGCCGATAAACGATATAAAGGTCCCCTCTCCCCTCGCGGGAGAGGGTCAGGGTGAGGGGGAATGATATCAGATACTATAGATAATTTTCTGGAGTGCGATAAACAAATTATGTATGTTTACCATATTAAGGGAAAGCCACAAGTATGTTTTTGCCGGTAAATCAGGGGGGCACCATGAATCTTGACCGGTTGCACGGTAGGGCAAGGGGAGTCTTTGTTCTTTTTGCGGGGGTTGTCTTTTTTTGTTTTACTGCCCTGCCGGCTACTGCCGGGACCATGCCTGCCGGCACAACCAAAGATCTGACGGAATGGTCCCTTGAGGCCCTTATGGAGATCGAGGTCGATACGGTGTACGGGGCTGCAAAGCGTGAGCAGAAGGTCACGGAGGCGCCGTCATCGGTCAGCATCATCACTGCCGCAGATATCCGGCAATACGGGTACCGCACGCTTGCCGATATCCTCAAAAGCGTCCGCGGCTTTTATGTAACCTATGACAGGAACTATCACTATGTGGGCACCCGGGGGTTCTCGCGGCCCGGCGACTACAATTCCAGGGTCCTCCTCCTTGTCGATGGCCACAGGATCAACAACAATATCTACGATACGGCAGCGATAGGGACGGAGTTCATCCTTGACGTGGACCTCATAGACCGCGTTGAGGTCGTGCGCGGCCCCGGTTCCTCTATCTACGGCAGCAACGCCTTCTTCGGGGTTATCAACGTCATCACAAAAAAGGCCCGGGCGGTGAAAGGCATGGAGGTCTCAGCCGAGGCGGGGAGCTTTGATGCCTATAAGGGCCGCGCCACCTTTGGCAAGCAGTTCAGGGATGACTTCGGGGTGCTGCTTTCAGGGTCTTACTACCGGAGCAAAGGCCAGAACCTGTATTTCAAGGAATACGATGCCCCCGCAACGAACAACGGGAGATCCGACAATGCCGATGCCGACAGGTATGGAAGCGTCTTCGCGAACGTGCAGTTCCGCGATCTTACCTTTCAGGGTGGGTATGTATCGAGAACGAAAGGCATCTCCACGGGCGCCTGGAATGCCGTTTTGGGAGATGACGGAACCGATACGACAGACGCCCAGGGATATGCGGACCTGAGATACAGGAAGGCGTTCGATGGCGACCATGACCTGATGCTGCGGTTCTTTTATGATTACTACCGGTACGACGGGAGCTACATGATCGACTACCCTCCTGCCACCCTTAACAGGGATGCCGCCATCGGGAAGCTGTGGGGGGGCGAGGTCTTATACAATAGAAAGGTCTTCGAGCGGCACAAGCTGACCGCCGGGCTTGAATATCAGGACAACTTCGTGCAGACCCAGCGCAATTATGATGAAAGCCCCTATGCGTCATACCTGAGCGAGCAAAGGGGGTCCTATGTGCTTGGCGCGCACTTCCAGGATGAATTTACCATCCTCGATAACCTTATTCTCAATGCGGGCGCCCGCTACGACCATTACAAGGACTTCAGGGGGAGGATCAACCCGAGGGCAGGGCTCATCTACAACCCCCTCGACGGCACAACACTGAAATTCCTCTACGGCGAGGCCTTCCGCGCCCCCAATACATACGAGCTCTACTACAACGATGGAAATATTGCCCAGCAGGCAAACCCCGACCTTGACCCCGAGACGATACGGACGTATGAGATTGTGCTTGAGCAGTATATCAGGAACTTCCGCTTCACTGTTTCGGGTTTTTACTACGACATGAAAAACCTGATTACCCAGGTCACCGACCCTGTGAGCGGCCTTCTGGTGTTCCGTAATGCCGGCGATGTGACAGGCAAGGGTTTTGAGCTGGAGCTTGAAGGGAAGTGGGCAAAAGAGGTTACAGGCCGCGTCAGCTATTCATTTACCGAAACAGAAGATAAAGAGACCGGGACATCCCTTACCAACTCCCCGAAGCACCTCGTCAAGCTCAACACCTCTTTCCCTCTTATCAGGGATAAGCTTTCCACCGGCATAGAGGTCCAGTACACGGGGCCGAGAAAGACCCTCAACGGAAGCGATGCCGGCGGTTTCCTGGTCGCCAACCTGACCTTCAACAGCGGGAAGCTTTTTAATGATATGGTGGTCTCTGCAAGCGTCTATAACCTCTTCGATCAAAAATACAGCGACCCTGTCTCGAAGGACATCATGCAGAACGCCATTGAGCAGGATGGCAGGACCTTCAGGCTGAAATTTACATACAGGTTCTGATGGTGGAAAAGAAAAAGAACATATTCTTCATTGCGCTCTTCTTCCTCTTCGAGAGCCTTGCCCTGAGCTTTTTTTCTGCCTCTGGAGAGGAAAAGACAGTAAGCGAATATGAGGTCAAGGCAGCGTTCCTCTATAATTTCGTGAAATTTGTCGACTGGCCGGACGGATCCCAGGGGAAAGGCAAAGACGTTGTCAACGTCTGCATGTTCGGCTCAGGCCCAATCGACAGAGAACTGGCCAGGCTGAAGGACAAGGTGGTGAAGGGAAGGCGGTTTGCCGTAAAATATACAGGATCAACGGAGGAATTCAGGGGCTGCCATATGCTCTTTATCTGTAGCTCAGAGAAGGGTCGCCTGCAGGAGGCCCTGAAGGCAGTAAAAAGAAAGGGCATCCTCACCGTGGGGGACACTGAAGGATTTGCCCGCAAAGGCGTTATTATAAATTTTTATTTCGAAGACAAAAAGATACGGTTTGAGATCAATCTCGATGCGGCCAGGGAGGCACAGTTCAGCATAAGCTCACAGCTTTTAAAATTGGCGCGCATCGTCAAGGATGAGTAGGCGAAGGCGATGAGAAGAAAGCAGTTCTTCCGGGATGTTCCGATCAAGCAGAAGCTCATATACATGTGCGTAATAACCACTGCCTTTGCGCTCCTTCTGACGTCCGCGGTCTTTGTTGTTTACGAATACTTCACGGTAAGAAGGTCCATGGTCAGCGAATTGACCGCTGTAGCGAATACGATCGGGAAGCTGAACAGCGCAGCCCTCGTTTTTGGCGATAGAAAAGAATCAACGGAAACCATGAAGGTTTTGAGCTCAATACCGAATATTGTCTATGCCGCTACGTACAACAGTGAAGGCGAGGTATTTTCCGAATACAAGCGGGCAGGGCTTGATGGCGGTGCGGATTTCGCGCTGCCTCCCGGAGACGGGTATTCCTTCGGAATAACGAGGCTCGAGGTATTCCGGAAGGTTGTGTTTGAAGGAGAGGCGATCGGAACAATATATATCGTGTCCGACCTCAAAGGGTTTTATGCGATGGTGGTCCGCTATGCCCTGCTTCTCCTGGCGATAATGGTATGCGCGCTCTTCGGGAGCTACTTATTATCGTCAAGGCTGCAGAAGGTGGTAACGGAGCCGCTCGCCGAGCTTACGACGCTGATGGCGGTCATATCGAAGGAAAAAGACTACACCCTCAGGACCGATGTGGCGGGCAGGGACGAGGCGGGCTACCTCGCGAGCGGCTTTAACGAGATGCTGGAGACTATTCAGAAGCGGGACGAAGAGCTTGCCGCCCACTATAAGCGCCTTGAAGAGCTTGTGGAAGAACGCACTGCCGAGCTCGCTGCTGCAAATAAAAAACTGCACGAAGAGCTTTCAGAACGCTTCAGGGTTGAGGAAGCGCTTCGCCAGTCAGAGAATATGTACAGGGCTATTTTCGAAAACACGGGGACGGCGAGCATAATCGTTGAAGAAGATACGACGATCCTGCTTGCCAATACGGAATTCGAACGCCTTACCGGTTGCAGCAGGAGCGAT
Organism: Deltaproteobacteria bacterium; assembly: GCA_029559435.1. GTDB lineage: Bacteria > Desulfobacterota > Syntrophorhabdia > Syntrophorhabdales > Syntrophorhabdaceae > UBA5609. The sequence goes on from JAKQBZ010000312.1 coordinate 18,794, forward strand.
CTGGAGGGCAAAAAGAGCTGGACCGAATTTATCGATACGAACTATAAAGAAAAGATGCTGGAATACCATCAATTGAGGAGAATAGACCCGGAGAGCGTCCCCGGAAGCTACGAATCGGTTATCGCGGACAGGGACGGAAATAAGAAAAATGTCATCATTACCGTAGCGGTGATCCCGGGCACAAAGAGGAGCATAGCGTCGGTTCTTGATATAACGAACCTCAAGCGCCTGGAAGAACAGCTTCAGCAGTCCCACAAGATGGAGGCGATCGGCCAGCTTGCCGGAGGAG
>JAKQBZ010000314.1 GCA_029559435.1 Deltaproteobacteria bacterium
TGGAGGAAAATGGAAGAAAAGCGGGGTATGGGGAGAACCATAGTGGGAGAGTTTATTTAATTTCTTAAGAACGTCCCCATCGGCGTTACCATCGGCGTTAAATGGCGTATTCTTATCTTGATTTAGCTTCGGATGTATTAAAGGCAGCCAAACAACCATTGATATATCAAGAAATATGGGAGTTGGCCAAGACATCAGGCCTATCTGCTAAGATCAAGACATCTGGTAAAACACCCTGGCAGACGCTTGGGGCTCAATTGTATGTTGATGTTCGGGATAACTCAGAATCAAAGTTCATAAAAGTTGGCAAGAGACCTGCCAGGTTTTTTCTCAAGGAACGGCAATCAGAAATATCGGCAAATATCGTTTCTCAGATCGAAAAAGAAGAACAAAAAAAGGCAACAACCACCCCAAAATACAGGGAACGAGACTTGCACCCCGTATTGGCCTATTTTGCGTACTCAAACCCATCATTTAACAGAGGGCGCTCGATATACACAAAAACTATCCTTCACGAAAAATCTCTCAAGCAAGGATACAACGAGTGGGTTCATCCGGATATGGTTGGTTTCTACCTCCCTATTGATGACTGGCGTCCGGAGGTCATTGAGTTTAACCGCATACTGGACAACAATTCTATTCGCCTTTTCTCCTTTGAAATCAAAAAATTTCTCAACAAGGCGAATTATCGGGAATCATACTTCCAGGCCGTATCTAACTCTTCTTGGGCACATGAAGGTTATCTTGTAGCTGCCGAGGTTCTTCAAGATGATGATTTCCTTGCAGAACTTGAGCGCCTTGCGGCATCTTTCGGGCTAGGGATAATCCATCTTGATCTCGCTGACATAGACTCATCTTCCGTGCTTTATCCTGCACGAATTAGAGGGGCACTTGACTGGGAAACTATTAACAAACTATGTGACCAAAATCCTGACTTCGAGAAATTTGTGGAAGATGTTAAGATCGATTTTGAGTCCAAGCGAATACATAAGGCCGAATATGATGATATCGTCAAGGAGCCTGCCCAATACATTATGGAGAAATTTAAGATCGAACAAGTCATTCCAGCAAACGGCCTATAGCCGCCGCTGACTTATGCGTTAGCCGTATAAAAATTGTATAGGAATAACACAATTGGAAACTTTTACTGAATTAAAGGAACTATCGGAAAATTCGCATTTTCAAGTGCAAAAACATAAAGTTTTATGCGATCTAAGTAATGACATGATTGATATGCCTATTGTAAGTCTCATCAACGGGTTCAATGAATTACCTTATTGTTTCACCCTGCAATGCTGTTATGGCCACTTTATTTATGACGGGCAAGAAGATACGCATAATCTTGATCCTTTACCGGCGAAAGGAATTATTACAAAAGTAGAGTACAGGATTGCCTATATCGCGTTTTGCCTTGAGAACAACACTTCGGGGCGAGAGCTGCTTGAAGCGTTAAAGGGAATTACGGATATCGATCCGGAAAACATCCAGTTTGGTTGTGCAGAATGGTTCTGGAATCGACAGATTAACTCCTACGCGTTGCAAGTCGAACCAGACAGATTCAAGCATCAAGACACGGCAATACTTGATCTCAAGGAAGCTCTACATATTGAAAAAATACGAAATACATTTTTTATTCGGCTCAATGCGTTGCTTGACAATTTAAAATAGGCCAGGATCACGAACGCCTATTAAATTATTAATTTCCCGTGGCGAAGGGTTCACCGTGTGGATGGCGGGGGGCGGGCATCAGTTGTTGCCTGAACAAAAAAGCTTGACGAATATGCCCATTATGTAATCCCTGCCGGCATTGTCCACGCCGTGCATCGTGATCGTTCCGCCACTCCTGCCCAGCACGATCCGGTATACGTTTCCGGGCCGGTCGGGCAATATCATATCCCATCCCGTCACCTTCGTGCGCCAGATCTCATGCTGGGTAAAACATGTACTGAAGATGGTTGAACAGTAGGATTCATTTTTAAGGTATTCATAAAGTATCAGGGTCCCGTCTTTCAGCTCGAGGTATACGTCAGCGTATGGGTTGCCCGGGGTTTTGTACCAGGCGCAGCCATTGAACCGGGCGAGGAAGTGCGCTATCTCGTTTTCCTGCAACCCTCCGTCAGGCGCATTGCCGTATAACGGCGCCGGCAAGGGGTGAAGTTCCTGGGAACAAAGGTATGCCGGAAAGAAAGCAAGGGAAAGCAGGCACGCGAGCAGCGCTGCAAAAATCAAATATTGTCTTTGAACGCCGGGCATTGACTCCGCTCCCTCAGGATAACCTTCTTTGTCAGATTATACTGAAAAACAGACTTTTTACAAGTGATGAAGCGCCCGCCGCAGGTGGCCGCCGCAGGTGGCGCCATCGGCACTTGACTTTAGGCGTGTAAACCATTAATTTAAGTGTAAAATATCATAGAAGGAGCGATGCAGATGATCAGGGCAAAGTTATGGTTCCGGTGCGCCGCCATGCACGACCCGGTTACGCCCATGGTGGCGCAGCCGGCGCTCGTGGGGTGGGAGGCGAAGAAGAGAAGGGTTGACCTCACCATTGAACGGTCATTCAGCGGCGAAGAGCTCGTCAAGCGGATGAAAGGGTGGGTAACAACCGATCCCGTTAAAGTTGCCGATGTGGTAAAGAAATATGGTAAGTTAAAGGTCCTCGATGACAGGGAGCTTGTTATCGAACTGGAGAAGCAGGGTGATTTTGATAAGCTCCAGGACGACCTCGCGGCAGAATTCGGCGGCGAAGTGGATATAGAGATGGTGAAGAAGAATAAATAAAGACAGTTCGCATCGTGGGGCTTGATATAGGGGCAGGAATAATAACCAATACCCAATGACCTAATATACAAACATCAAACCATACAAAATCCAGTTTGGTTATTTAAAAATTAGTTATTGGTGATTAATTGGAGCTTGGTTATTGGTAATTGGTTATTCATTAGGAGTTCATCAACAACCTATGAAACATATCAGGAATTTCAGCATCATTGCACACATAGACCACGGCAAGTCGACGCTTGCCGACCGCCTGATCCAGTATACGAACCTCGTCGATGATCGGCAGTTCCGCGACCAGATCCTCGACACGATGGACATTGAGCGGGAGCGGGGCATCACGATCAAGAGCCAGACCATAGACCTGCCCTATACGGATAATGACGGCAGGGAATTTGAGCTGAACCTCATCGACACCCCGGGGCATGTGGATTTCTCTTACGAGGTGTCGCGGGCCCTTGCCTCCTGCGAGGGCGTGCTCCTCCTTGTGGACGCGTCCCAGGGAGTCGAGGCCCAGACCCTTGCCAACCTTTACGCCGCGATGGAGCACGACCTTGTCATCATCCCCGTGATCAATAAGATAGACCTGCCGGTCGCTGACGTAGAGCGGGTAAAGCTCGAGATCGACCATGAGCTCGGGCTTGACCCTGATTCCGCCATCCTCTGCTCGGCGAAGGAAGGGACCGGGATCGAGGACATCTTCGGGGCAATTATCGACAGGATACCTCCTCCTGCGGGAGATCCTGAAAAGCCGCTCTCGGCGCTCATCTTTGACGCCCACTACGATCCCTTCAGGGGGACCATTGTAAGCTGCAGGGTATTTGACGGCACCGTACGGCCCGGAGACATGATACGGCTCATGTCGAACGGCATGACGTACAAGGTCGAGGAGGTGGGCATCTTTCACCTCACGAGGGAACCCGGAAAAGAGCTTACAGCCGGCATGGTCGGTTATATCATCGCGGGCATCAAGACGGTAAGCGACACAAGGATAGGCGATACGATCACTCTTGACTCAGACCCGGCGCCTACCCCGCTGCCCGGCTTCAAGGAGGTTAAGCCCGTTGTCTTCTCGTCAATATACCCCATCGCTTCAGACGACTACCAGTCCCTCCTCGAAGCGCTGGAGAAATATAAGCTGAACGATGCGTCGCTGATCTATCAGAAGGATTCTTCGGCAGCGCTCGGGCAGGGCTTCCGGTGCGGCTTCCTGGGGCTGCTTCACCTTGAGATCGTGCAGGAACGCCTCGAGCGTGAGTTCGACCAGTCTATCATTATGACGGCGCCGAGCGTCCAGTACCGCTTCATCCTGGCCAACGGAGATGTCGTTACCGTTGACAACCCCCTCTACTACCCGGACCCTGCGAAGATAAAGTCCTCTGAAGAGCCCTTTATCAAGGCAAATATCCTCGTGCCGGAACGCTATGTGGGCATTGTAATGAAGCTCTGCATGGAAAGGCGCGGGATAAACTCCCATCTTAATTACCCCACGCCGGGCAGGGTAGAAGTGACCTTCAATATGCCCCTCGCGGAGATCATCTTTGACTTCTATGACAAGCTGAAGAGCATCACCCAGGGATACGGTTCCTTTGACTACGAGATCACGGACTACAGGGAGAGCGACCTCGCGCGGCTTGACATCCTCGTGAACGGTGAGAAGGTCGACGCGCTTTCGATCCTTGTCCACAAGGAGCGCGCACGCGACAGGGCGGTTACCATATGCGAGAGGCTGAAAGAAGAGATACCAAGGCAGCAGTTCAAGATCGCCATACAGGGCGCCATCGGGGGAAAGATCATCGCCCGCTCGACCGTTTCAGCATTCAGGAAGGATGTGACAGCCAAATGCTACGGGGGCGACATTACAAGGAAGAGAAAGCTTTTAGAGAAACAGAAAAAAGGCAAAAGGCGCATGCGCATGGTCGGCAACGTGGAGATACCCCAGAGCGCTTTCATGGCCGCACTCAAGACCGACAATGAATAAATCAACAACGGGCAAACCGGCAGTGGGCAAGATAAACCTGCCGGGGATCTATGTCCATGTCCCCTTTTGCAAGACAAAGTGCCCCTATTGTGATTTCTATTCCATTACTGACGGTTCTCTCGTTGTGTCCTGGCTTGACGGGGTCCAGCAGGAGGCTTCTTTATATAGCGATGAATGGCCGGAGCCTTTCGATACCCTCTACATCGGCGGGGGGACGCCATCTCTCCTTGGCGAACGCGGCCTTGAGCGGTTGATGGGCATTCTCCAGGATGGTTTTTCCTTCGCCCTGGACGCAGAGGTGACCATCGAGGTAAACCCTGACGACGTCACCCCGTCACTGCTTGCCTGTTGCAAGGCGCTTGGCATCAACCGTCTGAGCGTAGGGGTCCAGTCGTTGCAGGAAAAGGAGCTTCGGTTCCTACAGCGAAGGCACACTGCAGCTGGAGCGCAGAAGGCATTAGAGCTTATACGATCAGCAGGCTTCCATAATTTCGGCGTTGACCTTATGTACGGCTTCCATGGCCAGACCATGAAAAGCTGGTCCGACACCCTCAATGGGGCGCTCACATGGGAACCCGCCCATCTGTCCTGCTATCAGTTTACCCTTTCAGGGGAAACTCCTTTCGGCAGGATGGTGTCGGATGGCACCCTTCACAGGATCACAGAGGGACAGGAGAGAAGATTTTTTACCTATACCTCTCATTTTTTGAGAGATCGAGGTTTTATTCACTACGAGATCTCGAATTTTGCAAGGGAGGAAGGGTATTTTGCGCGGCACAACATGAAATACTGGCAACGTGCGCCATACCTCGGCCTTGGCCCCGCAGCGCATTCCTTCCGTGACAACGTCCGCTGGTGGAACCTCAGGTCTGTGAGGGACTACTGCCGCCTCCTCCAGGAAGGCGGGCACCCCGTGGAAGGGCAGGAGGAACTTTCATCCGATGATGCAAGGCTTGAAAAGCTCATGCTCGGATTCAGGACGGGAGATGGTGTTGATA
>JAKQBZ010000328.1 GCA_029559435.1 Deltaproteobacteria bacterium
GGCGGCAGACGACAACGGTCCGGCTTTCGACGGGCCCCGTGACGCTCGAAACGCCGGAAGGCGTCCATGCGCCCACCGCCTCCAGCGCCCAGCTTGCGAACCATATTGACATCGGGCCGGGCGATTGCGTCCTTGACCTCGGCTGCGGGTCCGGCGTCCTTTCGATCGCAGCGGCAAAGCTCGGGGCAAGGCTGGTCATAGCTTCAGACCTGAACCCTGACGCCCTCGAAGCCACAAGGATCAATGCCTCAAAAAACGGCGTGCAGGAAAAGGTCGTCACCGTTGCCTCCTCGTGGTACGACGGCCTTGAAGAAAGCATGCTGAGGATGCACGGCATCCGGCAATTTGACGTCATTATCGCGACGCCGCCGCAGACGCCGGGGCCGGGAATGTTCGGCCCGAAGTACGGCGGGCCTCACGGGATCGACAAATTCATGGCGATCATAGAAGGCATCCCCCCATTCCTGGAGCCAAAGGGCGGCAGGTTGTGGCTGCTCGCGATAACCCTCGCCGATACGGAAACGCTGCTTTCGCTGCTCCGTCAAAAATTTCTTGATGTCTCGATAGTAAATGAGGCGGAGCGCGTCTTTACCTACGACGAATACAATGCGCTGGAGCCCGGGCTCTTCGCTTATCTCTCCACGCTCCGCGACGCCGGCGTCGCCCAATTCAGGGAGCTTGGGAATGTCACCGGCGCATTCCGCAACCTCGTTATCCGGGCAAGCGGAGCACGTTCGCTATGAAGCGCGTTATTATCAACGCAGATGATCTTGGCGCCGACGCGCCGCGCAACGAAGGCGTCCTGGAAGCCATCCGCGCCGGAACGGTAACAAGCGTAAGCATCCTCGCCAACGGCCCTGCGCTTGAGGACGCCCTTCAGCGCATCCGCCCCCTTGATCATTCAAAGGTCTCCTTCGGCGTCCATTGCAACATCTCCGAAGGGAGGCCGCTCGCCGGGGGCCTTAGGATCCTTACGGGCCCGGACGGGTGTTTTATGAAAAAGGCCGCTGCCCACCAATTGCTTATGCGCGGCGGCGCAGCCATTGAAGAAGAGATCGCCCGGGAGCTCGACATGCAGATAGAGGCGCTGAAAGGCGCAGGCCTTCGCCTCACCCATATAGACGGCCACCATCACGTCCATGTCTTCCCTGCTGCGATTAAGGCGGTATGCGCGACAGCCAGGAAGCATGGCATCCCCTGGATACGCATCCCCGATGAGCCTGAGCCGGTTTCCGGGGAAGATGGCATCCCCGGCAGCCTCCTTGAAGAATCAAAGGCCTTCAGCGGCCTTGCCGGAAATGCACGCTTTTATATAGAAGGTACAGGGTTAAAGGCTCCCGACCATTTCCGCGGCCTCTACCTGAAAGGGAGGGCCTCGCTTGCGCGCATGCAAAAGATCCTCGAAGAGCTCAGGCCGGGGCTGACGGAGATCATGATGCACCCGGGACGCGCTGCCGCAGGCCGTCCACAGGGAGGGCCATTCTCGTCGTTCTCGACAATGGACAGGGAAGAAGAACTGCACGTCCTCCTGAGCGAAGAATTTCGTCTCGCTTTGTTGCGAATCGGTGTTATACTTATCCCGTTTCCGGAGGTAAAAGGTTGAGCAAAGGACCGCGCGTATTGATCCTCTCCCCCACTGCCTATCCTTCCATAACGGGGAATGCAGCGACAACGGAGCGCTGGCGGCAATCCCTGGTGAAGAAAGGGTATACCGTGCAGGTATCGGCCACCCGCAACCTCAACATTGCAGGCCTTTTGGAACACATAGAGCGCTTCAAGCCGGACATCGTCCATGTCTACCACGCCTTTCACTCCGGGGTCTTGCTGCTGGACCCGCGCATAGCGCGCGCCTGCGATGGCCTGTCGATTGTGGTCTCCCTGCCCGGGACAGACGCGGACCTTGAAACGGCAACGCAGGCAAGGCGGGATATCATAATAAAAGTGTGCCGGAGCGCTCACGCAATTGGCGCCCAGAGCACCGTTATCATCGACCACCTGAAAGGCAGCCTTTCAGATCTCGGCAGCCGCATCTTCTATATACCCAAGGCGCCTTCGCAGCCCGGCAGCGGCATCTTTGACCTCCGCAGCCACGGGGGGTGGGCGCCAGGAGACGTCCTTTTCTTCCTGCCCGCAGGGATACGCCCGGTGAAAGGAAACCTCGAGTGCCTGAGGGCGTTTCAAAAGGTACATCAGGCCAACCCGGCAGCAAAGATCGTCTTTTCAGGCCAGGTGCTCGACGCTGATTACGGCAGGCTTTTCGAACAGGAGGTCAGCGGCGGCGGCTTATTCGCCCGCTGGATCAAGGCTATATCGCCTGCGGCGATGCGCTCTGCCTATGAGGGGGCAGACGTCGTCCTCAACTGTTCTTTTTCGGAAGGATTATCGAACGTTCTCCTTGAGGCAATCTCGGCAGGAAGGCCCTTGCTCGCCTCGGACATCCCCAGCACCAGGCAGCTCATCCACGACAACAATGGCGCCGCACCCTGCGGCCTCCTCTACGACCCCCATAGCCCTGACGATTTTTGCAGGCAGGCGCTGAAGCTCATCGACAACGAGCCTCTCAGGAGATCCATGTCTCAGGCTGCAAAGAACAAGGCGCAGACGCTGCCGACGCCGGACGATGAAGTCAACGCCCTCATAAGGGTATATAGAACGGCAGTGAATAGTATGTAAATAAAACCTGTTCAACGTTCTATGTTCAACGTTCAACGTCAGGTAAATTACCGGACACTCGATTATCGATGATCGATTATCGGAATTTGATGCTGGTCGCTGGATGCTGGTTCGAACCAGTAACAAGCATCGAGTATCGAGGAACGAGGTTTTCACCTTCCACGTTCTTCGCTGCTTGCCATCTTTGCCGTCTTCTGTTATATTCACAGGATGCCGCTTACATTTGATTCCCTCAGCCACGGGGAGGTGGCGTTCGGCTTTTTCAATATCGAGACGGATATGCTCCTCCTTGAAGATCATTTCTTCTTTGCAACCGATCTCTGTCGGGGGGTCGTTGATATCGCTGCAGGCTCGCCTGACGAAAAAACAGTACCCCTTGAAGGGTATATCCTGGAACACAGGGTTATAGGCAACCTTATGGGGGCCATAGCAGGCGTTGAGCTGTGGGGGTTCATCGGCGATATTTACAGCGAGTTCCCTTTTCCCCACAGGGCTGAAGGCTTCAAACAAAATCCTGAAGGCTTCAAAACGCGGGGTTTTGTCGAAACAGCGATACGGCGCTACTCGGGACCGTCGACGATACCGATGTCCGTTAATGCATCATCGGGCATTGCAGAGATCGGGTCATACCGTTTCAGCGATCTGCAGTTCCATAAGCTTCTCGGCTATGTATGGGCAGGCGGCTACCCACGCTGGAAGGACGAGGTACGCCCGCCTTATGTGATGGAGATGAAAGACAAGGTAGAGTCCTCCGCTCACCCCTCCTTCAAGGACATAAAGCTGATATAAACCACTACCTGATAAAAGTATATTGTATAAGGTTTTCACTTTTCGCTATTCATAGGTTTCTGATTGATAAGCCGTCGTACCTCCGGCAGGGCGCTTAAAG
>JAKQBZ010000338.1 GCA_029559435.1 Deltaproteobacteria bacterium
TGAGAACCTCCATGGCCTGGACGATCCCATCAGGGTCAATGATGAAGCGGCCCCGGATGTCTACCCCAGCCTCTTCGTCGTAGACGCCATAGACCCTGCCAATGAGGCCGCCTGCGTCAGAGAGCATAGGGTATGGGACCCCGCCCTTTACCATCTTCGAGAGCTCGGTCTCCTGCCATATCTTGTGAACAAAACGGCTGTCTGTGCTCATTGCGAGGATCTGCACCCCGAGGGCCTTTATCTCTTCGTACTTGACGGCGACCGCCGCCAGCTCTGTAGGTCAGACAAAGGTAAAGTCGCCGGGATAGAAACAGAGCACCACCCACTGCCCTTTAAATTCCGAGAGCGCGATGTTCTTGAAACCACCGTCTGCAAATGCATTTGCTTCAAAATCCGGCGCCGGCTTCCCTACTCTTGCTGTCATGATAACCTCCTTCTGCTGATTTGTTGCTGCTGATACCGGGGCATCTGCGGGCGGCATCCCGACAGGCCCCTTTGCCGGTTTTACACAGGACTCCTTCTGCTCTGCCATAGGTAAACCTCCTTTCGCTAAAAAGTAACTACCTCGTACCCCGCGTCGATATATGCAGGAAACAAAATCCTAATATCGAAGCAAGAAAACACTGAACAATATCAAACAAATGTCCGAAACGCGCTGTCAGCCATATCAGGTCTTCCCTCTCCTTATTAACGTATCAGGATCGCTTAAAGGCTTTACGGATATCTTGTGGCTCCTGTATACGGATATCACCGGAAGACCGTTGAACAATTCCTGTATCACCGACAATCCCTCTTCCGGGAGCGGCTGAACCGGGGATTGCCGCAAAGGAGTGTTTAGCTGGACTTCGTCTGGACCAATATCCCGGACAATACGCGCCAGCTCTCCTGCATAGCCTTCATTTTCCTTCGTAAACATAAGCTGCAAGGCCAATTTTCCTTTATACCCTTTTCTGAATTTTTTAATACCATCAAGGACCCCTTGGAACCTGATCGTTCCGCCGGGGCGGTTGATCACCTCGAAAACCCCCTGAATTGGCGCATCAAGCTTTGCGATCACATAATCTGCCAGCGCAAGTTCTTGCCTGACGTCTTCACGGTCTATTATCGACGAGTTGGTGATAACTGCTATCGGCTCTCTGCGCGTTCTTCTCGCAGCCGTTATCGCGTCGCCCAGATTCGCCGCCAGCGTCGGCTCTCCGCGGCCAGAGAAGGTCAGATAATCTATCTGTACATCCTGGGGCAGCGTCGCAAGCTCCTTCATAACTTCTTCGGCATCTACATATTTTTCCCTTGAGAGAGAATAGTTTTTTGTCTTCCCAAGCTGGCAGTAGGTGCAGTCAAAGCTGCATATCTTTTCTGTTTGAGAAAGCAGGTCGATGCCCAGGGAGCTTCCTATCCTCCATGAGGGGACCGGCCCGTAGATATATTGAAACCTTCTGTTAACGGGCCTCAATCTATTTTCCTCCCGTTGATTCAACGAGTGGGGCGTCTCCGTCCTTGCACCATTCTTCCATGGAGCCGTCGTAGATCCTCACGTCCCTGTATCCGAGTATCTCACTGAACGCGAACCACCAGGAAGAGGCAAACTGCCCGTTGCAGCAAAGGACCACGATCCGCTTATCGAGGTCATCGCCGACGCTGTGCAGGGCAATGTACCTGAGCACATCAGGGTTTGTAAAGGTCCCGTCTTTGTGAAAGACAAGCGAAAAGGGGAGGTTCATCGCGCCGGGGATGTGCCCTTTTCTTTTCAGCATCGGATCCGACACCTCTCCTTTGAACAGCTTTTCGGTTCTCGTGTCCACGATAGCCATTTCTTTTAAATGCGACGTGACGTACCCTTTTGTCGCAAGCACGTTTTCGTTCCACTTGCACTTATATCTGCTCTTCGGCCGCTTCACCCATTCTTTTGTCACGGGATAGCTTTTCTCCAGCCACTTTTTGTAGCCTCCATCAAGGATGGCGGGGCGCTTCACCCCGGCGTATTTCAGCGTCCAGGCGACACGGGTTGCGTTTACAAGCTGCCGGAACGTGTCTGTGTTGCCTACGATCACCACGTATGTCTCAGCGCTGATCCCGGAGGAGCAGATCGTGTCCGTTAGCTCGTCCCTGTAGGGAAGCTGGCAGTCAAGGCTTTCCCCCATCGTGCGCCATGCCGCGTAGGTAAGGCTCAGGGCGCCGGGGATGTGCCCTTCCCTGTAATCCTCGATCTTTCTTATGTCAAGCACGAGCATATTCGGGTTATTCAGGTTGTCGTTGAGCCATGACGCCGACACTAACGCAGGCAACGTTTCCGAATAAAGAATTCCAGGAGAGCAAAGTATTAACAGAAATAGGGTCAATACCAGATGTTTTTTCATACCGGCCTCCTTATGCCTTCTTTCTGTGTACATACTTCTCGAAATAATCAATGATCGCCTTCTGAAGGCCTGCTGCCCCCAGGGCTGAACAGTGGATCTTGAATTCAGGCAGCCCATCAAGCGCGGCTATAATGTCATCTTCGGTAAGCATCATCGCATCGTCAAGATCCTTCCCTATTATGAGTTCCGTCATAACGCTTGCGCATGCTATTGACGCAGGACAGCCTCTAATCTGATATTTTACATCGGCCACAATGTCCTTTTCGACTTTGATAAAGACCCTTAAAAAATCACCGCAGGAAGGGTCCCCTATTTCGCCCACCCCATTTGCATCTTCTATAGTCCCCACGTTCTTGGGTTCTTTAAAGTGCTGAATTACCTTATCGCTGTATACGTGCATAGCCAGTTCGTACCTCCCCTTCGAGCATGTCGCTCATATTTATTATACCAGATATTTACCGGTTCTTATCATCGTTATCAGCTTTATTGCCCCTGTCCTTTTTAACTGCCTGAAATTGGCCCCCTCGCTTATATGCTTAAGCGCTACTCCATCATCTGTAACCCTGCTCCCGGAGATAATGTCAACCCCGTAATCAAACAATACCGGGCTCATAGGGGTTGTCGGCCCAAGAAGCATCTTCATGCTCTTTTCGGGGCATAATCTGAGCAGCCCCGGCAGCGTGTGGTTTATAAGCGTCGTGCTCGAGATGGCTACGATGTCCGATTGGGGAAGGTACTGCCCTGCATTATCCTCCGGATAGTCGCCCGGCCTCTGCCTTTTTTCGATGACCCAGAGATTCTTTGCCACATTCCTGAGATCATTTGTAAAGGGGAAATGGCCGATGACGGAGATGTTTTTGCCGGTCCCCTTTTTCAGCAACAGGCTCCCCGCATTTACCTCTACGCACCTCGACTCGTCGATCTCGGTGAGGGAATTTATCGCCGCAAGCCCCAGCGAAGCCTTCGATATGTCGTTGGAGAGAGAAAAATGCGCGAGTTCGAGGGCGGTCATATCCGTAAACGATGCAGGGACGGTTTCATCTATGTCTTCATCCATACAATGCTCCTTCAGCATGGTAGACGAAAGCCCGCAAAACCTGCTCACCACCGCGGTCCAGAAAACACCCTTCCTTACCTCTTTCACGGGGGCATCGATACCGATCCGGCTGATAATTCTTTGAAGAATTTCCATTATAAAACCTCTGTTCCCGTCTAAGTATTCAATGCTCTTTTAAGTCCTTTACCGGGCATTCCTCACGGATACAAGCTCTGCTGCTATGCTGATCGCTATCTCTTCCGGCGTCTCTGCGTTGATAGAGATCCCTATAGGCGCGTGGATCCTGCCAATGGCCTCCTCATCGAAACCGCCTTTCCTCATATGGTCAAGTATGATCTTCACCTTTCTTTTGCTTCCTATCATTCCTACGTACTTTGCGTCTCTTTTCATTGATTCCCTGAGGGCCTCCGCATCGTATTCGTGGCCTCTCGTCAGGATCACAACATACTCATTCCCGGTAAAATCCAGATAATTGAAGGCATCCTGAAAATCTCCGACTATGATCGTATTGGCGTCGGGAAACCTTTCTTTGTTCGCAAACTCTTCCCTGTCATCCACAACGGTGATGTAAAAACCCGCGATCCTTGCTATCTTTGAAAGAGATTGCGCTATATGTCCGGCACCAAAAATATAAAGGGGAAAAGATATCTGTATTGGATCGACAAAAAGCCCGTCTAAAAGCACGGGCTGATTCCCGTAGAACAGGTCTTTATGCTTGTTGATGGTCTCATCGTCAAGCGGGTCTCCGACAATATTCAGCTCCTTGTCGATCAGGGTTTTGGCAAAAACGTTTTTGTTGAAATTCGTTACGATGACCCCTTTCTCTCTGCTTTTCAGGCAATCCATGGTACGTTTGTATACGTTGAGGTGTTTAACCGTTACCGGCTCCAGCAGCACCTCGACGTTCCCGCCGCAGAGCATGTCCTTTTCTTCAACCCTTTGAGCTTCCATATGTATGCTGAATACTTTTATTATCCCTTTGTTCATTATCTCAAGGGCCTCTCTGTACCCGTCTGATTCGAGGCGGCCGCCGCCGACAGTGCCGAAGGTTTTTCCGTCTTCCCCGACAAACATCTTTGCCCCTATGTCCCTCGGCGCAGATCCCTCTCTTTTTATCACGGTAGCCAGTATCCCGCCTTTCCCCCTTTCCAGGTACTCGCAGATAATTTCATATATATTCATTCTACAAACACCCCGTGTTTTATTTAAGGCTGCACTATGCTCCTAAACTCCAAACATATACTGCGTTCCCGCCGTATTAAGGATAAACTGATGGGGCATCTTTTTTGCGAAGGTCAGGATCGCCTCGAAGCCGGTGCAATGCGCGGGAATGATATGGTCGGGGGCTATCGCCTGCATGTCGTCCACCGTCTTCTCTATGATCTCCTGCGGCGCATTGACGAGGTGGAACCCCCCTATCACCACGTGGACCTTCCCGATACCTGTTATCTTCTGTGCGTGCCTTACCGTATTGATAATGCCCGCATGGGCGCAGCCCGAGATAACGACAAGCCCTTTGTCTTTTACATGACAAGCGATCGCCTGCTCCCCTGGAAATTTATCTTGTTCGATCTTTTCGCCGCGCTTTATAAGCAGGCTCGGGGATCCTTTTTCATATTCCGTTATCCTCCCGATGTTCCCGGTCATATAACAACCGGGTATTATCTCAACGGGCTCCCTCACCTCTACTATTTTCGCAATACCCTGCTTCTTTATTGCCTCTCTCTCCAGCCTTCCCAGATCTGTCAGCTCATTGCTCCCCGGCCGCAAAGAGTATCTGTGGGCAAAGGTCTCTTCGCCGACGTAAAGCGGCGTACCTGGAACAACGCGCTCCAGTATGTCCATCAGGCCGCTCCAGTGGTCAAAATGGCCGTGGCTCAATCCGAATGCGTTGACCATCCCCAGATCTATCCCGATCAGTTTTATGTTATTGAGCACGCCTACAGGGTCGAGGCCGTAGTCGAACATCATAAAATATGATTTGCCGTTCACTACGGTCTCTATATGGTATGAGAGGCCGTGTTCCGCGTGGACAGAGATGCCTGGGGAGGACTTCCACCTTTTGCCTGAAGGCGGGTTGACCCTTACCGAATCGTAGTAGTTGTCCGTTACGACAGTAACAACCAGCCTCTCCACGCTAATTACGGGTGTTCTGCTCTCTGCTCTTCTCACCCTCTCACCTTCTGTTCTTCTTTCCGCACGTATCCGGGTTTAATGGTCGCACGTATTTGCGCCTGTCTGCAGCGTCCCCTTCAGGTACTGCTCCACAACTTCCCTGGGATCTTCGCCCTGCGCGCCGGTAACAACCCTGACGCCCTGCTGGGCAAAAAGCTGCTGGGCGCGGCTGCCCATTCCGCCGGCTATGATGCAGTTTACGCCCTGCTGTGCAAGCCACGGGGGCAACAATCCCGGTTCGTGGGGGGGCGGGGTAACATAGTTTTCGTTTACTACCTTGCCTTCGCTGTCCGTATCGATAAGCGCAAACGCCTCGCAGTGGCCAAAATGGGCACATAGCTTTCTCTGGTATGTGGGTACCGCGAATTTCATAGCAACCTCCTTGCTGTTATTCTCAGCCTGCGGATGAGGCTCTGCAGGGGGCCCGCCTGCAACGCCGCTTTTGGCAACGTCAACCCCGGGTTTTTCAAAGCCCACTGCTTTGTCTACGATCTCATCGAACCTCTCCGCTGTTTTTGTCTTGGAGTAGAAATACATGTAAGGCCGCTCTTCGTCGCCGCTTTTTACGATATCAGGGTCAAGGGGAATGGTTCCTAAAAATGGTATCCCGTAGCTCTCTGCCAGCTTCACGCCTCCGCCGGTAGAGAATATATCCACCTCTTTGCCGCAGTGGGGGCAGACAAAACCGCTCATGTTCTCGATGATGCCTGCGATGGGGAGATTGAGCTGCCGGCAGAAGGTGATGCATTTTTCCACGTCTATCGTCGCAACCTGCTGAGGCGTCGTGACTATGATCGCGCTGCCTTTTCCTCCAAGGAGCTGCGCGACCGAAAGGGGCTCGTCGCCGGTTCCCGGGGGGCAATCGACCACGAGGCAATCCAGGTCGCCCCAGGCGACGTTCTGAACAAACTCCCGTATCACATTGGCTTTGAGCGGGCCTCTCCAGATAATGGCCTGCTCGTTCCCATCGAGCAGCAGCCCCATAGAGACAACCTTTAAGTTCGCGTGCAGCTCGATCGGCATGATCTCTTCGTTGTATACGCCGACCCTTTTTCCGATAAGGCCAAGGAGCTTCGGCACGCTCGGGCCATGGATGTCCACGTCGAGTATCCCCGTTCTCAGCCCCCTCAGCGAAAGGCTCAGGGCAAGATTAACTGCCACCGTGCTTTTTCCAACGCCGCCCTTGCCGGAAAGGACGATAAATATGCGCTGGATCCTGTCAAGCTTCTTTTGCAGTACCATTTCATCATTTGCTTTCTCGTTGCTCATAGTTCCTCCAGAATTGATTGTAATTTTGTATGTATTTCCCGTATCGCCCCGCTTGCACCGCACTGAGGGGCAAAATCAAGGATGGTCTTTGCCTCTTTTTGCGCCTCCGTGATCTTCGGTTCGTAAGGTATATCGCCGAGATACACAAGGCTGTTGTCCTTGCAGAACTGCTGTGCTTCCCTGGCATAGGAGGCGTTGATATCGCTTTTGTTTACCGCAACGGCAGTCTTGATCTGAAAATGATTCGTTAATTCCACAATGCGCTTCAGGTCGTGCGCCCCTGTCGGCGTCGGCTCTGTCACTATCACGGCCAGATGCGTTCCGGTGAGGGAAGAGATGACAGGGCAGCCTATCCCAGGCGGACCGTCGATCAGGATCAATTCATGGCCTGTCTTTGCCGCCTCTTCGCGGGCCTCGTTCCTGACCATGGCAACAAGCTTTCCTGAGTTTTCTTCTCCAGGGATCATTTCGGCAAAGACAAACCGGCCGTTGTCCCCGGTGCTGCAGATATAGCAATACCCCGAAAGCCTCTCGTCGAAATCTACTGCCCCTGCCGGGCATAAAAAATGGCAGGCCCCGCATCCTTCGCAGGAGACAAGGTCGACCACAAAATCCTCGGATATCGCGTCGTACATGCAGACATCCCTGCATTTACCGCAATCGGTGCAGCGCTCCGGTGCTATCCTTGCCTTCTTTCCTCCAAAAAATTCCTTTGTGAGCAACACTTTATCGAGGTTCAGGATCATGTGCAGGTTCGCGGCATCCACGTCGCAGTCTGCTATTACTTTATTACGGAACAGAAAAGAAAGGGCCCCTGTAAGGGAAGTCTTTCCCGTCCCCCCTTTGCCGCTGACAACAACCATCTCTTTTATATTTATCATTTTATCACCTGCATTATGTCTTTCCCGAGAGCCTGCCGATATTCAAGGCAAGCTCCGTAAACCGTTCAGCGTAAACGGGAAGGGACTCCAGGATAATGTCTCCTGTGGAGTAATGGCGCGCGATCTCTCTGTCCTCCGGCAGCGCCATGATCACAGGCAGGTCGTTTTTTGACAGATACTCTTCGAGGGGAGGGAATTCGCCATTCTGCCGGTTGATCACAATCCCGATCGGTCTTCCCAGATTTTTTGCCACCGATACGGCGATCTTCAGATCATGGAGGCCAAAGGGGGTCGGTTCTGTTACCATTACCACCACGTCGGCATCGAAGATCGTTTTCACCACCGGGCACGATGTCCCGGGCGGCGCATCGATGATCCGGATGCAGTTTTCTTTGTAGTGGTGTTTTACCTCATGGATCAGGGGGCCGGCCATCGGCTCGCCTACGTTAAGGATGCCGTGAATAAAATCAATGCCCTCGGTTGCGGTTCCTTTTTCGATCAGCCCTATCTCCCTATCACCGTCCCGGATTGCCCTCTCCGGACATATATGTATACAAAGACCACAGCCGTGGCACAGCTCGGGGAACAGGAGCACGTTGTTCGGGAGCGTAACAAGGGCATTGAACTGGCAGTGGGAGCTGCATTCGCCGCAGGAAGTACATTTATCCTGATCGATCACCGGCACCAGAACATTTGCCGGAGTGCTTTTATCGATCTTTGGCTTCAGGAATATATGCCCGTTCGGCTCCTCCACATCGCAGTCCAGGTACTGGACATGCTGCCCGGAACGGGCAAGAAAATAAGCCAGGTTTACCGCTATCGTAGTCTTTCCTGTTCCTCCTTTGCCGCTCGCAAAGGCGATGTTCATATTTTCCATCATCTTCAGGCCCTTGTCATCGGTATATTGCACTTTGGGCATTTCTGCTCATAGCAGGGTACTCCCCGCTCATGTGGCGCCCTTGTTCCGCACTGAGGACACACGCACTCTCCGGCCGGCCCAAGTCCTTTTCCACCCATACGGCCCCTCCCGGCGCCTCCTGCGCCTCTTCCGCCTCCTGCGCCAGCACCTCTTCCTGCGCCTGTGCCTCTTCCGCCTTTTCCTGTCATCGGGCCCTGTCCCATTGGTCCTGTTCCGTCTCCTCTTGGCATAACAGATACCTCCTTTTACCAGTGCCCGCTTACATCGGGACCGGTCAATTTAGCAAGCTTCCCCTGCTCGTATGCCTGGATCGCCTGGGCCGCTGTCATATTGGATGCAACGTAGACATCAACGCCCGCCGCCTGAAGCACGCGAAAGGCATTCGGCCCGAGGTGGCCGCTGACAACCGCCTTTGCGCCTGCATTTACCACGTTCTGTGCGCTCTGGATCCCTGCGCCCTGCGCCGCGCCCATATTAATAGCGTTATCGGTCACCGTATGCTCTTTGGTCTCCAGGTCGTAGATGATCAGCTTTCGGCTTCTTCCGAAGCGCTCATCAACCACTCCTTCCAATGTTCCGTCAACACTTGT
>JAKQBZ010000060.1 GCA_029559435.1 Deltaproteobacteria bacterium
ATGTTCTATCTCATAACATTTACGCTCACATATCTCGCCATAACGGTTTATCTGAGCTACCTCGGGTACCGCCGCACCACAAGCGTGTCCGACTATATGCTTGCCGGCAGGCAGGTCCATCCCGTAACGATGGGGCTAAGCTACGGCGCCACATACATAAGCACATCGGCGATCATCGGGTTTGGCGGTGTAAGCGCACTGTACGGGTTCAGCCTGTCGTGGCTGACCGTCCTCAATATCATGATCGGCATCTGGGTTGCTTTTGTGATCTTCGGGAAGAGGACCCGCAAGATGGGCAAGGCGCTCGACGCACACACCTTTCCGGAACTTCTCGGCAGGAGATATGAATCACGGTTTGTCCAGGGGTTTTCCGGTCTCGTGATCCTTATCTTCATGCCCATTTATGCAGCGGCAGTCCTTATAGGCATTTCCCGCTTTATCGAGGTCTACCTGAACATCCCCTTTTCAACGGCCTATCTTGCCTTTCTGCTTATCACGGCTTGCTACGTCATTTGGGGAGGCTTAAAGGGCGTCCTCTATACCTCTGTATTTCAGGGCATCATCATGGTAGTCGTCATGGTTGCCCTCGGTATCTACACCTACCATGCTGCAGGCGGCATCGTGAGCGCCCATAAAGCCCTCACGGAATTAACGCCCTTCGTCCCTCAATACCTGAAGGAAGCGGGACACCGCGGATTCACGTCCATGCCTGCGGCAGCATCGCCCCTGTGGTGGTATGTCATTACAACAATGATCATGGGGGTCGGGATCGGGGTTATAGGCCAGCCTCAATTGAACGTCCGCTTCATGACCCTCAAGTCGGACAGGGAGATCAACAGGTCTATCCCCTTCACTGCGATCTTTATACTCCTTACCACCGGCATTGCCTTTGCCGTTGGAGCGCTGACCAATGTGATCTTCTATGACACTTACACCGAGCTGCCCATAAAGGCCGTACAGGGCAACATTGACAAGATCATACCGTTCTACATCGACCGGTTCTATCCCCAGTGGTTCGTCGCCCTTTTTCTCGTCACCCTCATGTCCGCCGCAATGAGCGCCAACAGCAGTCAGTTCCACGCGCTTGGCACCTCGCTCTCCAGGGACATCTTCGAACAGGCCCTGCTCAGGGGCAAATCCGTTGCGGAGATCACGATCGTGACGCGCGTCGGGATCGTGTTCAGCATCTTCTCAACACTTTTTATAGGATTGATACTGCCGGAAAGCGTCGTGGCAGTTGCCACGGCCTTTTTCTTCAGCCTCTGCGGCGCCACGTTCATACCTGCGTATTTCTTCGGGCTCTACTGGAAAAAAGGGACAAAAGCGGCGGCAAAGGCGAGCATCCTCTGCGGCTTTTTCATCTCCCTATCCTGGATGCTCTTTTTTCATGAGCAGGAGTCGCAGGCATTCGGCCTGTGCAGGTTCTTTTTCAGATCGAATACCCTTGCGGGCCACCCCTGGAATATGATCGATCCCCAGATCATAGCCCTGCCGATCTCATTCATCGTGTTTGTCGTCGTCTCTCTCGTGACCAGGCCGGTCAGGGAAGAGACTATCAGGAACGCCTTTCGGCATATCTAAAAAACAGCTCACGGCTCATAGCAAGACACCCGTAAGTCGTGAGGCGCATCCTATTCACATTTGCTCATTGAGCCTGGCTTGCATTTCCTTCCGTCGATCCATGTGGCGTTCGACAGCTTCGCGCCGGAAAAATTTGTCCCTTTAATGTTTGCTCCTTTCATGTTTGCGCCGGTCAGGTTGGCATCGTTGAAGCTTGCGTCAGAAAGGTTTGCGCCGGTCAGGTTGGCTTCCACAAGCTGTGCTCCATACATATCTATTCCGGAAAAGTCTGCGTTAGACAGATCGCACTTTTCACACTTGTTTGTACTGTTGAATTTCTGAATGTCTGCGGCGTTAAATCCATACCCTGCTGTTGTAAAAACCACCGCATAGAGCATCAGGACCCCTAAAGATAAATACGTTGTTCTTTTCACCATATTAACCTCCTTTTTTAATTTAACTTCATTATGAAAGCTCATACGGCCCCTTTTTTTGCGTCGATGCCAACGTGGAGCTGCTTATCTCCTAATTCCGACCTTATCGTCTATTTACAAAAAAATAAAGGCCGCCACCTGAATTATCTCCAGGTGGCGGCCCGACCATCCTTTTTAAAATACCTTCGGAAGCACGCGATGTGTCTCCGAACCCATCAAGCTCATTTTATATTATATATCAGAATATCCAATGATGACGATCATGTCAACCATTATTTGCAAATGAAAACGCCCGCGAAATCTGCGGGCGTTTTGTGTTCCGGGTTATTGTCTTTGCGTATTACGACTGTTTTTTGAACTCTTTTTCCATTGCCTCTTTCGCAGGTTTTACATAGGTGTCTCTTAGCTTCGGCTTCTCGATCTTGCCTGCCGGGTTCCTCGGGATGGCGGTATAGACCATCTTTTCCGGCCATTTGTACTTCGCAAGGCCTTTTTCTTTTACGAAATTGATGATCTCGTCGTCGGTAATGGTCTCGCCTTCCTTGGGCTGGATGATCGCCATAACGATCTCTACGAGCCTGGGGTGAGGATAGCCGAGCACGGCGACATCCTGGATCTTGGGATGCTTTCTCAGGGCGTCTTCGATCTCGGCCGGGAAGATATTCTCGCCGCCCCTGATGATAAGGTCTTTTGCCCTGTCGGCAAAGAAGATAAAGCCTTCCTCGTCTTTGTACGCAAGGTCGCCGGTATAAAGCCAGCCGTCTTTGATCGTTTTGGCTGTCATCTCAGGGTTAAAGGCATATTCCTTCATAAGGCGCGGCCCCTTGATGAGCAATTCTCCGACCCCGCCAGAAGAAAGCTCTTTGCCCTCGCTGTCAACAACCTTCGCCTCCATGAATGCCGTCGCCTTTCCGATGGAGCCGGGTTTTCTCATGATGTCTTCATCGTAGCAGTTCGTGAGGCCGCCGCCTCCGCCCTCTGTTATGCCGTAGATGTTCGCAATCGGGAGCTTGGGGAAGAACTTCTTTGAATCTTCGAGAAGGATGTAAGGGACCGGCTGCGCGCCTATTTCGATATGCAGAAGAGCCGAGAGGTCATACTTTTTAAGGTCTACCTGGCCGGTTTTGATCGCGTTGATTACGTCAGACCATGTGGGAACGGTATTCCAGCCGCCTGTACATTTTTCTTCTGCCATTGACTGGAGATAAAATTCCGGCTGCAGGTCCATCGGCATAAGGACCTTTCCTGCCGCTATATAGCACGGGAAGGAAAGGAAGAGCGTGCCGCTGTGATAGTACGGGTGGGGCGCAAGGTATACGCTGTTGTAGCCTTCGTTATAGGTAAGCGCATTGCCTATGCCGATAAAGAAGAGCGTTTTGTGGGTATGGGAAACCGGCTTCGGCGCGCCGGTTGTGCCTGAGGTGAACATGAGCTCTGCCATGTCGTCATCGGCTGTTTCGACGCACACCTCTGACGCGT
Organism: Deltaproteobacteria bacterium; assembly: GCA_029559435.1. Taxonomy (GTDB): domain Bacteria; phylum Desulfobacterota; class Syntrophorhabdia; order Syntrophorhabdales; family Syntrophorhabdaceae; genus UBA5609. The sequence continues at coordinate 3,474 of JAKQBZ010000060.1, forward strand.
CGCCTTTTTCGATGATCTCGTTGTAGGACTTGACGCCTGCGGGGATCGTGTTGCCGAGGCAGATGAAGTGCTTGCAGTAGTCCATCTCTTTCATGATCGGCTCCATCCTCGCGTTGAACTGCTCGCCGAACATGAAGGCCTTGCATTTTGTCACATCGGCTGCATATTTTATATCAGCGCTTGCAAAACGGAAATTGAGAGGCGTCACTGTTGCCCCTGTTTTCAGCACTGCTATATAGCTTGCATACCATTCCATTGAGTTCATCATAAGGTGAACAACGATATCGCCCTTCTTTACGCCGCAGTCTTTCATCAAATAGTTGGCAATCTTGTTTGCCTGGTCGTTGAACTGTTCCCATGTGAGGCAGCGACGAGTCTTTTTTGACGGATAGCTCTCGATGATAAACTCACGCTTAGGGAATTTGCTGGCATTAAGCCCCGAAAACCTTGCGAAATTCATAACACCCTCCTTTTATATGTGTGCTTTTTTTATATTGCTTTACGATTTTTAGCATGATAAATTGAACAGTGTTATTTGTCAACACTAAAATTACCTAATAATTGAGGAGGGATAAACATGGGCGATATATATGTCCACATAAGCGAGATTCTCGCGAGAAACGCACGGAAATTCCCGAATGACGTGGCGCTTGTCGAGAGAACACCAGCTGAGCAGAAAAGGGTAGAGATTACCTGGAAGCAGTTTGATGATCAGACAAATCAATTTGCCAATGTTCTTAAGGCGAAAGGAGTAAAAAAAGGCGACAAGGTTGTTCATTTTATGATGAATTCCCTTGACTGGCTTGTTGCGTACTTCGGAATTGTCCGGACAGGCGCCTGGGTAGTGCCTCTTAACTTCCGTTTTACCGCCGAAGACGTGAAATATTGCTGCGACGTGGCAGAACCTACGGTGGTTGTGTACGACGAAGAATTCGGGAAGAGGATCGATGCGATAAAGGGTCAGCTCCCGACAGTGAAGCACTTCATCTGCGTGGGGCAGAACATCCCTGAATATGCTGAATCTTTCAGAAAACTTGTTGATGCCGCGAAAGCGACGCCGCTTGATGTGGAGATCACCTTCGCAGACCCCTGCGGCCTCTATTTCACATCGGGAACCACCGGCCAACCCAAACCGATCCTTTTGACCCATAAGAACATGGTCTGCGCGTGCATCACGGAGAATGCCCACCACTGGCAGAGGAAAAACGACGTCTTCATCCTTATGCCGCCCCTGTACCATACGGGAGCAAAGATGCACTGGTTCGGAAGCTTCATCGTAGGGGCGAAGGGCGTGCTCCTTAAAGGCGTTTCGCCGCAATGGACCCTCGAAGCGATCAGCGAAGAGAAGGGCACCCATATCTTCCTGCTTGTTCCATGGGCCCAGGATATACTTCTGAAACTCGACAGCGGGGAGCTGAAGCTCTCCGATTACAAACTTGACCAGTGGCGCCTTATGCATATCGGGGCGCAGCCTGTTCCGCCGGCGCTTATCCAGCACTGGAAAAAATATTTCCCCAACATGCAGTACGACACAAACTACGGACTCAGCGAATCGACGGGTCCCGGCTGCGTACATCTCGGCATCGGCAACGAGCACAAGATAGGTTCTATCGGCAGGCCAGGATTCAACTGGGAGGCCAGGATCGTTGATGAAAGCGGAAAGGATGTAAAGAAGGGCGAGCCGGGAGAGCTCCTTGTCCGCGGTGACGGGGTTATGAGAGAATATTATAACAACCCTGAAGCAACGGCAAAGACGCTGGTAAACGGATGGCTCTATACCGGCGACATGGCGCGGGAAGATGAGGATGGTTTTATCTGGCTTGTTGACCGGAAGAAGGATGTCATCATCACCGGCGGGGAGAACGTGTTCCCCGTGGAAGTCGAAGATTTCTTCCACACGAACCCGAATGTAAAGGATATCGCAGCGATCGGGCTGCCCGACGAGCGGCTTGGTGAGATCGTCGCCGTTATCGTTGAAGTTGTGCCGGGCAAGACACTGACCGAAGAAGAGGTCCTGAAATTCTGCGAGGGCCTTCCCAAATACAAGAGGCCGAGAAAGGTCTTTTTTGGCGAAGTGCCAAGAAACCCGACAGGCAAGATAGAAAAACCAAAACTGAGAAAGCAATACTCAGGAAGAGAAGAGGCTTTTAAGATATAGCGTATAGCTAAGGGCTTAGAGCGGAGTGCGTGGAAGAAAAAGGCTTTCATACCCTCTGCTCTTTGCCCCAGGCCTTCAGCTTTGAGTTATGCATCCAACCTCTTTAGAAAAAACAGTTCATTACGTATTCAAAGACAAAGATCTGCTCCACGAAGCAATTACCCACAGCTCCTGGTTCAATGAAAAAAAGGAATTCCGCCAATCGCAGAATGAAAAACTCGAATATCTCGGCGATGCCATACTGAACAGCGTGATCAGCATTCTTCTTTATAAAAAATACCGGAAAAGAGACGAGGGGTTCCTCAGCAACGCCCGGTCAAGCTTAGTAAAAAGGGAAACGCTCACGGAAATAGCGAACAAGATCGAATTATGGAAACATATGAGCTATGGCAACGGTGAAAACAACGTGCCGGAAGAGTCCAAGGTCTTATCAAATATGCTCGAATCGCTCATTGGCGCCATCTACCTTGACGGCGGCATGCGGAAGGTAACCAAGGTCATCAAAGAGTTCTTCCTCCCTTATTTCAATGAAGAAAAACTGACTGAGAAAAATCCGAAAAATATCCTTCAGGAATACTCCCAGAAAAAATGGGGGCTCCTCCCCAAGTATAAATTTACACGAAAAACAAAAGAAGGTTTTGCCGTTTCCGTCCACGTTGGGAAAGAATTTCGCGCGAAGGGTTCTGGAAAAAGCAAAAAAGAGGCGGAGCAGAACGCGGCGAGGGCGCTCCTGAACCAGTTCAGGAACAAAGAGCAGAAGCAGTAGCCGCCATGATCGTCCCCATCTTTCTCACGCACCTTGGCTGTCATGATCGCTGCATCTATTGCGATCAGGGATACATCACCGCCCAGAGCGATGCCGGCGTCCGGCAATTGATACAACGATCCTTTCAGCAACAAAGAGGCCCCTGCGAGGTCGGCCTCTTCGGCGGGAATATATTCGGCTTAGATCCCGGTTACCTCAAGCGGCTGTTTGAACATTTTGACGATTACCGGGATAAGATCACAAATTTCAGGATCTCTACAAAACCTGTATCGCTTAATGAAGAGCTGATTGACATCCTGAAAGAACAGCGTGTGACTGTTATTGAGCTCGGGATACCGTCCTTTAACAACCACATCCTGAGAATGCTCAACAGGAAACACACTGCCAAAGACCTCTCGCTGGCCTTTCATGTCCTGAAGGAAAAGGGGTTCCAGGTTGCCCTCCAGTTTATGGTGGGCCTGCCCGATGAGACATTTGACGACATCAGGGAGATCGTGGAAAATATGGCCGGCCTTAACCCTCATTATATAAGGATATACCCGCTTGCCGTTTTAAAAGGAACCCCCCTTTGCACCCTCTACGAAGAAAAAAGCTTTGTACCCATTGGATTCAACGAGGCCCTCGAAAGGGCGCTTTATATCTATCTCAATGCGCTGCGCTGCGATATTAAGGTCGTCAAGATGGGCCTCACCGACAACGAGGTCCTGAAAGAGAGGATCGTGGCCGGCTTCTATCATCCTGCATTCGGCTACCTGGTAAAATCGCACGGATTCTGTCAAGCTATTCTTGCGGTTGCTGAACGTGGATCGATCTCGGGAGAGGTAAAGGTCATGCTCAATAAGAAGGATATTCCTCATCTGATCGGATACAAGCGCAGTAATATAAAAACATTTGAAGAGCAGGGCCTGACGATCTCATGGGAGGAAGCAGATATACCGGCGGGAAACTTCATCCTCGTAGGCGGCGCAGACCGCGCAGAGGGAAATGTCCTCGCCGCCCTGCCTTCTCTTGATAAATAACCAATCACCAATAACCAAGCTCCAATGAATCACCAATACCCAATATTCAATCACCAACCAAGAACTTTCGGTATTGTTTCCCGTTTGGGTATTCGGTCATTGGTTATTGGATATTAAGATATTGCTATGAGCTATCAGTCATGAGCTAAACCCATTTCTCCCGCATGAGCCCCGCAACCCCTTCATAGACGATCTCACCCTTCAATGATTCTTGAACAATATCTTTCAATAATCTTTTTCTGTCAACGTTCAGCGGCCGCGTCAATCTCGAGAAAAATCTCAACCTGTCGCTGACAGCGATCCTTTTTGGTATCGTGTTGTTTAACTGTACGAGCATCCTGAGCAACACAGCCGCATCTGGGTCCTCAAAGGCTATGTCCTCAACATCAAGAAAGAAAAAATGATCGTTGTTCACTACAAAAATATTGCATGCCTTCATATCGCCGTGCGCGATGCCCTGACCGATCACCCTCTTCATAAATCCGCAGAAGGCCTCAATGAACCTGCGCCTTTGGGCAATACCGAGGGCATCGTATAATCCGTCAAGATACCTGTCGAGCTCCCTTCCCCGCCCTCCGAGGTCTTCCATTGCAATAAAACCATCTGAAAAAAGCGAAGGCAATTTTACGTAATACGCCTGCGGGATGATCGCTGCATTGAGGTACAGGAGGACGATATGGTTCCGCCATGCCCGCTCCAGGCGCCTTGTGCCTTTGTATATCTTCCTGATATGGTCGCCGTATCGCTCAACCTTTACCTTCCTGTCGCTTTTAAGCGTTTCGACGAAGGCGCCGCTGCCCTGAGCTTCCATCCCTTCGATGTAAAGGCGCTCCCCCCTGCGCACGATCTTTGAGGTTTCCTGAAATGCCCTCTTTTTCTTGCTCTCGATCCATCTTTTTCTTAGCCTTGCGATCTCTCCTTCAACCGCCTTTTGTATCCCCCTGTTTCCATACAACTCAAAAAAACGCCTCTTCTCTTCCCCGCTTAAGTCCTCATAGATCATTGTGAGGGCGTGGGTAAGGTTGGAAAGTTCATCCTTATCGCTAAAAGCGCCTTTCATCTTCGTCTTGTGGAGATCGATAAGATACAGCGTATCTCCGGATACGAGCACATTGTCGAGATGGAGGTCGTTATGACAAACGCCGTTTTCCTTCAATCTCCTGAGAAGCTCCGCAAGCGCAGGGATCAACCGTTCGCGGTATCCAGGGCGGAAAAACACATGGACGAAGCTCTCGCCGTCGACCCAATCCTGGATCACGCAGGAGCGATTGCCGCCAACCCCGTATCCATGGCAACCCGGGGTCTCTATCTTGATCGAGGCCAGCCGTTTCCCTGTCTCGTACTCCTTCCTGCCCCTGGGAACGGTCCTGTTCCTCAGGGCACCGATGGCCCCTTTCTCGACAAAGGTCTTTATAAAAAGCTTTCCATCTTTATAAGGCACGGTAACATATTGCCTCCGCCCGCCCGATACCTCCGGCAGATGTTCCAGCGCGCCTGCGAGCCCCTCATCTTCAAGGAACCATCTCATGCCTTTTGTTCTGAATTCCTTCACCGAATTGTTCCGCCCGGGAGGCCGTTCAGGATCTCTGCGACCCTCGGCCCCCAGATGTTCAGGGAATAACTTTCTTCCACCATCTTCCTCGAAACAGCCCCCATCCTTCTTCGCAGATCAACGTCTCTTTGAAGCCTTTCGATGGCGTCCTTCCAGCCTTCAGCATCCTTCCTTAAAAATCCGTTATACCCGTCGACGATCATATCCTGCGTAACACCGACGGGATGGGTAACAGACGGAAGCCCGGCGGCCATATACTGGATGAGCTTAAGGCCGCACTTCCCCCTGGACCAGATATCGTCCTTCACCGGCATGATCCCCATGTCGAAGCTCAGGATGGACTGCTTCTCCCTGTCGTAGTCCCACCGTTCGAAGATCATCCCCTTTTTCATCCCCTCAAGGGGTTTGTCGGCCACGACCTTGCACTGCACACCATCCTGATCGGCATAATATTCCAGCAATTCCCGTATGTCGCCAAGGTATCGCAACGTTGCGCTGCTTCCTATCCAGCCGATGACGAAAGGCCTTTGCAGTTCGTGCCGTTTTACCGGATATTCGCCGGTATCGACCACCGTGGGCACATAATAGACGCCGTCCGCTTTATACTTTTGCGCCTCGCGGACAAGAAAATGGTTTCCGCACAACACGGCGTCGCAGGACCTTACCATGCCTTCAAATCTTTTCTGTCGTGTTGCGCTCGCACCGCGGCTCCCGTACATCACCGCATCGTCGAAATCATAGACCATCTTTTTCGAGAGCTTTCTGAAGAGGGACAGCTTGAAAGGGTTCAGCAAGACCCTCTGGACATAGGTCACATCTGACTCCATGATCGCCCTGAGCACCGCCGGAAGGCTCGCCCTTGTTGTCAGCAATGTGACCGAAAAGCCCATCTGTTCCAGGTAGGGAAAATATTGATGGATCCTGTAACCTCTCGGGTTCTCTTTCGTGAAAATATTGTGGGTGAAAAAAAGGATCTTCTTCATAGGATTCTCAGGAGGATTGTGCCTCTTCCGGTGCCTACCGCTTCTTAAGGCCCTTAAGCCATCTCTTTAAACCCTTGC
>JAKQBZ010000082.1 GCA_029559435.1 Deltaproteobacteria bacterium
GGGCGTGACAATGTGGTCATCCTAATGGAAAATCCGGGTTTATGACATTGCTGCCTCACAGGGACGGGGCGTCCCGGTCGTCTTTGAACATGTCTTTGACGGACATGAGAAAGGACGCGATAAAGCTTGTGATGCCGCCGAGGACAAGGAATGTTTTCTGAAACGACCAGGCATTTGATATAGAGGTAACATCAAATTTTGAAAGAAGGATGTTTAGCGGATCTACGAAGAAGGGAAATACAAATATGCCGATAAAGAAAACGATAGAGAGCATGGCCGAGCAATGTTTCAAAAAATTGAAGAAGGCCCGGATCATATGCTGGAGTATCTCCAGCCTTTTTAATTTGGGTTCTATTGCATCCAATTCGCAGGCAGTTTCTTTGCACAGTGCATGGCATGCTTCAAACTGCCAGGGCGCGCAGAACTTTTCAGCGCCTTTTGTGTCATCCATTCTTATCTTGAGCATCATAAGGCGCTTGTAATAGGCATCAACGAGATGCCGGTAGCGGTATTTTTTTACGAAGCTGAACGCCTTCTGCAGGCGCTGCGATAACCTGTCGATGATATCCGAAAGGTCTTTTTTTTGTTCCTTTACCGTATTTTCACAGGCGGCGATCATCAGATCGCTATAACGGACAGCGTCGAGATAGCCGAAATAGCTGTCGGCCTTCATCAGCTCTTCAACCTTTTCAAGCAGCGGCTCTATCTCGGCAAGTTTTTTCTGGCCGAGCAGCTCCTCCGTGTTTTTCAGCAGGGCATGTGCTTCCTCGAGGCGGGATTGCGCCATAGTTTTTATCTTGTTGAGCATTCCCTGGAGCTGAGGCAAGACAAAAGCGTGGTATGGCTGCATATCGGGGTCGATAAGGGCTGCAACATAATAATCCCTGTTGTCCCGGACGAGATTTGCCAGGTGCTGTATTGCAATTTTTTCTTTTTTTTGCCGGAGCTTCATAATAATGTCCTGGTAGGTCGCCTCGGTGCAGCCGGGATCTATGGCGAGAATGCCGTTTATTTTTTCCTGGGCCTTTTGCGGGTTGTCGAGCAGGGCGTAGATGCGTGCAAGCTGGAACAATACAAATATTTTCTGCGGGTTTGTTTTTGTATAAGTATGAGCCCTTTTAAAATCTTCCTTGGCCGCCGGGAGGTTGTTCTCTTCGATATTGAGATACCCGGCCAGACAATAGACCTTGTAATCTTCGGGGAAGGTCTCCAGCTCCTGCTCCAGGAGCGATCGAGCCCTTGCGTGGTCGGAGACGCGGATAGAGTCCTGTATAAGCCATACGGTCCCGCCTTCATTCCGGCCGGCGGCCTGTTTAACCTTTTCCCAGCGGTTGGCGGGATTGTTCCAGATGGTCCTTAAAAATGGTAATTGGAAAACACCTTTCAGCTCGTAAAATGCGAGATGAAGCTGTTCTGCCGGCTCGCTATAAAGACAACCGTTGTCCGGTGAGCTTAGAAGAAGCTTCTTGATCGCGTCGAGCGATAGATAGCCGAGCTGGTGAATTGCAGAAAATTTCCCGGAAATGTTTTTTGAAGGGCAGTCAGATGGATGATGTTTCCGGCCGCCGCAGTAAAAGCAGGGGGCGTATGCGCCGTCCGCGAAGGTCTTCTGGCAAAAGAACGGCTGTGAGGATATGGAAAATTGTCCGCCTGCATCCTGTTGTACGTTCTTCCCGATGACCTTATAAAAAGTTTCGCCGGCCTCTTCGCGAGGAAGCGGTTCGAGGGACACATCGTTCTTGTCTTTGGTATCAAGATAGACATCGTGCGAGATGTAGATTCCGCCTGAATTGGTCGCGCCACATTGGACCGCCAGGTCGTGAGATGGCGGCGCCTCCCCTTTTATATGGGGCAGCCTGCAGATTGTTATCAGGGCCGGCGCTGAGTACATGTCCTTTCCTGCCGCCTCGCCGAGGCGCGCCGCGATGCTTTCCGCTGTTGATATTGCATGTGTGCTGTCGCTCAGGACCAATACAAGAGATTTGTCGGGAAGGATATATTTCTCTTCGTGCTCTTCCGCTGCGGCATTCCCTGCTGCTGCGCCGCCGGCGATATCTTCCCATATGTGCGAGAGATCTGTTTCGCAGGTTTCCGGAAGGAGGTGAGCGTGGAGGAAGGTTTTCAGGGCAGGCTCTGCAATGGGCGCATTCTCCCATGCGGCCTTGTACATGGTAAGGCCGCTCGGCGCATCCTTTTTGCTCCAGAGGTTCACCAGTTCAAAATGCAGGCCTTGAATATCCTGTGCAAGCTCGTATACCTCCTGCGAAATATAGATCTCGTCGCCGTCTGCGAGATTTGTCAGTTTTGCCGCCACGTTGACCACGTCGCCATAAATATCTTTTTCCTCAACGATGACTTTGCCGAAATGGACGCCTATGCGAATATGGATCTGGTGCTCGCCGGGGGCATCATCGTTGTAAGCACGGAATGCGCGCTGCATCTTTATGGCTGACCGGAGCGCATCTGATGGACCGGAGAAAGAGGCCATTACGGAATCGCCGATCGCCTTGATAAGGTTTCCCCTGTACTCGTGTATGATCGAGGTGGCTAAGTTCTGATGCTGGCGGAGCATCTCGCGTCCGTCCATATCGCCGTATTTCTTGAAGTAATTTGTCGATCCTACAACATCGGTAAAGAGCACCGCTATATTCTTTAGCGGATCGTCCCGGTAGGCATCCAGCAGGAATGAAAGGTAATTATCGAATGGTTTTTGTTGTGAAGACGTGCTCAGGCTCATAGCTCTCAGATTATTTATCGGCATGATCGGCCTTGAGCTTAACGAGAACCCATAACTGAGAACGAGATAAGTGCTAATATCTTTTACGGGTACTAAATATAATTCATTATTTTAATTAGTTAAGTATCTTCTCTCTCTTTGCATCTCACAGTCGATAGATAAGATGTATACAATGAAAAGAGTTTTTTCTATTGACATAACGTTGAATACTTTTTATCATCAAAAAGAAGTGGTACAAATTTTGCTTATTAAACTTAGGATGACATGAAAAGATATATCTTTATCATTTTAGCCCTCTTCATCCTCGCCGGCTGTTCGACGAGCTCGAAGGTGGCAACCGGCAACAGCCAATACGCGGGCGACAACCTTTCGGCGTACGCGAAAACCGCTCCAGGACAGGCCGGGAAGGCAGAGGCAAAGGGCTGGAAGGGAAAAGCGCCTGCCGCAAAGAAGGGCGCAAATCATATCAAAGATGGTTATCTCTACCAAAAAGATGCCGCGGCGACGAACGAAGACGACAACATCGCCGCACTCCTGGAAGATGATTATGCGAGCGGTTTTGACATTCCTATCGTATTTAATGACGCGGTGAAATACAACATACAATGGTTTACAGGGGAAAAAAGAAAGGTCTTTGGAAACTGGCTCAAGCGGGCGAAGCAGTACGTGCCTGTTATCAAGGAGATCCTGAGGAAGAACGGGATGCCTGAAGACCTTGTTTACCTCGCGATGATCGAAAGCGGTTTTAATCCGAAGGCCTATTCGACGGCAAAGGCATCAGGGCCCTGGCAGTTCATTTATGGCACCGGCGAGCGGTATGGCCTGAAGGTGAACTACTGGGTCGATGAAAGGAGAGATCCGGAAAAATCAACCGTCGCCGCTGCGAAATATCTGCGGGACCTTTTTAACCAGTTTGGCTGCTGGTATCTTGCCGCAGCAGGCTATAACGCCGGCGAAAAGCGGATCGAGAAGGCGATAGAGAAACATAATACGAACGATTTCTGGGAGCTCGTGAAATATAATACCCTCCCAAGAGAAACCCGCGAATATATACCCAGGCTTATAGCGGCTGCGATCATCGCGAAGGATCCGGAAAAGTTCGGCTTCGGCAGCATTACCTATGATCAGCCGGTGCAGTTTGCAGAGATTAAAGTGCCTGGCGGAACCCCGCTTTCTGCTGTTGCAAAGGCAGCATCCCTGGACCTGGACAGTGTGAGATCCTATAACCCGGAGATCATCCGCGGCATAACGCCTCCGAACCTGGAGCTCTATGCCATAAAATTACCTGCGCCTGTGGACAAAGAAGAGTTTGCCGACAACCTCAAAACGGCAATGAACGGCCAGAGGAAGATCAGAAGCCTCATTACGTATAAAGTGAGAAAGAAAGACACCATTGCAAAGATCGCAAAAAGATACAAGGTTAAAAGCGAGGACATATGCCTGGTCAACGGCTTCGAGAATATGCCGGATGTCAGGCCCGGGATGAAAATTCAGATCCCGAAGTATACGGGCCCGACAAGGATAAAGGCGGAGGTTGAAGAGAGAGCTGTCAAGACGCGCACTGCGTCAAAACCTGCAAAGGCTGCTCAGGAAACCGCCCGGCCGCAGCAGGCAAAACAAAAGGACTATCACGTGGTCAAAAAGGGCGAGACCCTTGGGTCCATATCCGGAAAATACGGAATAAACGTTGCGAGCCTCAGGTCAATGAACAACCTGAAGAATGATAAGGTCTATCCCAATATGAAGCTGAAGCTCGCCGGCCATTCGCAGAAAAAGCACGCACAAAAAGCCAGGTATCACGTGGTCAAAAAGGGCGAGACCCTCGGGTCCATCTCCAGCAAATACGGCACAGACGTCGCAAGCCTCAAATCGCTGAACAAATTGAAAAGCAACAGGATCTCCGCCAACATGAAGCTCAAGATCCCCCGGAACGAAGGCTGACCCCCCAACAAACACGTGAGGCGTCGGGTGTGAAGCGAATGAACTACCCCTCCGCAAGCAGCGGGGAATCAGAGGATAGAAGCGGAATGATCAAGCCCCCTCACCCTGACCCTCTCCCGCGAGGGGAGAGGGAACAGCGTTGCCCCGCAGCAAGCAGCGGGGTATCATCCGGATTGAACCCCTTACGACTTACGATTCACGACTTACGGGCTTATGTTTTGCTGACGGCTGGTAGCTGCTGTCACGCCGGGAACCATTGGGCGTGGTTGTGGGGATCGTAGCTGGAATAGAGATATAGCTGGGGAAACCGGCTGCTAAGGCCAGGATCGCCGTAGACCAACCTCAGCATTTCCAGGATATGCTTGTCGCCGGACCAGAGGGCCTTGGGTTGCTGCTCTAACGCTGCCCTTGTACAGCTGTTTGCAATGAACCCCAGGTCATTTTTGTTTGGTTTATCCAGGCTGTTGCGATTTATTGACTCACTGCAGAATGAGAATATCCTTTCGTACAGCTGCTCGGAGCTGCAGTCAAAGATCCTCCCCCTTACTTTAAGCGTCTCAAAGAGCATATCCATGCGGTCAAGAAATACCTTCTGGTGCCTCCATACATCATTGATCCACTCTATGTTGCCGCCTGAACGCGTACGGTACACTTCGAAGAAACACTCGAACCCCTTTTTTTGCTCCTCATATATCTCGATGGGTATAGCGATGTCCAGGTTATACACAATATCCTCCATGACAATTGAAAAGTGATTGAGTTCGTGGAAGAGCACCGGGAGGTATTGCTGGTAGCCGCTGTTCTGTGTACGCTTTATGAATCCAAGATAATTAAAAACCTGATTGATATAAGAAGAGCCGATATAGCTTGGGTGGCGGAATATTCCGTCCTGAACCTTCTGGGTTTTGCGGGGGTCCTTGATCCGGGGGACGGCAAGCTCCCGCGGGACGTAAGCGGCAAACATATTGGAGTCAAGGATGTTCTCAAAAGGGCTCTGCTGAAGCACCTGAAAGACCGATTGCGGATAAGGCTTTTTTTCTTTCAATTATTCCCTCCCCTTGATCAATTCAGTATAAAGCAAGCGCTCTTATCTGTCAAAATCTGAATGAACATGGTATAATCCAACAAAATTTCGACAGGGAGGTTTTTATTGAAAAGGTTGATCATTGCCATGCTTGCCCCTTGCCTGTTCATGTTCGTTTCCTGCGCCAACGGGCCCAAGGTCAACGTAAAGACGCTCGACAGGCTGGGGGATTTTGATGCCTCACAGGGGAATTATGTGGGGGCCATAGAGGAGTACGATAAGGCGATACTATGGAACCCGCATGACGGAGAAACATATATCAAACGAGGCTTCGCATACGAAAAGCTCGGCGATGACCAGCGGGCGATCAGCGACTATACCAAGGCGATAGAGATATTCCCGGACGATCCCGAACTCTATGTTATGAGGGGGATTGTTTATGCCAAAACAGGCGAGAACCACAGGG
>JAKQBZ010000115.1 GCA_029559435.1 Deltaproteobacteria bacterium
CTCAACCTCTGTATTGGAAAGTTTTGCAAGGGCCTTCAGCGTCTTTTCTATCTTCCTCTTATAGAGAATCGCCGACCTGCCTGTCACCGCCTCTATTCTCCTTATCCCTGACGCAAGCGACCCTTCGCTGATTATATAAAAACTCCCTATCTCGCCGGTATTTCTTACATGGGTGCCGCCGCAGAGCTCCATGCTGAAGTCCCCTATCCTGATAACCCGCACCGTATCGCCGTACTTTTCCTCAAACAACGCCGTGGCGCCTTCCCGTATGGCATCTTCGCGGCTTCTTTCCTCGGTGCCAATCTCGATGCATGCCATGATCTTTTCATTGACAATGTCTTCGACTTTTGCGACCTCCGCATCGTTCATCCCTTCAAAATGTGTAAAGTCGAACCTTAGCCTGTCCCGCTCTACCAGTGAACCCGACTGTTTAACGTGGTCCCCCAGCACCTTTCGCAGGGCGTAGTGGAGCAGGTGCGTTGCGGTATGGTTCCGGGAAACGCCCCTTCTTTTCTCCAGGTCAACGGTCAGTTCCGCCTGGTCTTTCGTTCGAATAACCCCTTTCTCCACCTTCACCTTGTGTGAGAAGAGGCTGTCCTTTATCTTTGCAACTTCAAGGACCTTCGCTGTCCCTTCGGCGTGATCTTCACGAATGGTACGGATAAAACCTTCATCGCTGATCTGGCCACCGCTCTCTGCATAAAAGGGCGTACGGACAAAAAAGAGCTCCCCTTCATCGCCTTCATGTATCTCATCGACCAGGTCGGCCCCAACCAGTATTCGCTCAATGGTCCCGCTGTCTTTCAGGGTTTTGTACCCCGTAAAGGTGCTCGATATGCCTTCCCTCAACACCGCCAGATGGCCTTCATCCCATTCTTCCCCTTTGATCCTCGAGGCCGTTCTTGACCGTTCTTTCTGGTCTTTTGACGCCCTTTCGAAACCCTCCATATCCACGAGCAGGCCGTCCTCTTCCGCTATCTCCATGGTGATATCCAGCGGGAATCCATGGGTATCGTAGAGCTTATAGACAAGGTCGCCGGGGATGGCCCTCGCGCCTTTTGCCTTGAGCTCTTCAGCGATCTCCTCATAGACCTTCATGCCCACGCTTAATGTTTCCACGAAACGTTCTTCTTCGCCCTTGATCACCCGGACGATATAAGGATGGTTGTTCTTTATTTCAGGGTACACGCTTTCCATGAGATCCACAACCGTCTTTGACATGTCATAGAGAAACTCTTTTTCGATGCCGATCTTCTTCCCGTACCGCAGGGCCCTTCTGATAATCCTCCGTAAAACATAGCCTCTGCCTTCTTTTGAGGGCAACACGCCGTCGTTGATGATGAACGTGGCGCCCCTGGCATGGTCTGCTATGACCCGCATCGCTACGTCAACCTTCCCGTCCTGTCCATATATGTTTCCCGAGATATCCTCAAGCCGCTTGAGGATAGGGGCAAAAAGGTCTGTATCGTAATTCCCGATCTTTCCCTGCAGCACCGATGTAACCCTTTCCAGCCCCATTCCGGTATCGATCGACGGGCGCGGCAGATTCTTCATCTGCCCGTCAGCGCTTCTGTCAAATTCCATGAATACAAGGTTCCATATCTCAAGGTACCTGTCGCAGTCGCACCCTACTTTGCAGGTCGGGAGCCTGCAGCCAACCTCTTCGCCAAGGTCATAGAGGATCTCCGAGCAGGGCCCGCACGGTCCTTCATCGCCCATGGACCAGAAGTTATCTTTCTCGCCGAGCCTGACGATCCTGTCTGCCTGTACGCCGACCTGTTTCCACAGCTCCGCTGCGTCGTTATCGTCCTGATAGATCGTTATCCACATCCTGCCCTTGTCGAGGTTGAGCGTCCTGGTAAGAAATTCCCACGCGTAGGCGATCGCCTCTTTTTTGAAGTAATCACCGAAAGAAAAGTTTCCCAGCATCTCGAAGAACGTGTGGTGCCTCAGCGTCCTGCCGATGTTCTCAAGGTCGTTGTGCTTGCCCCCTGCCCGCACGCATTTCTGACATGACGTTGCCTTCTGGTAATCCCTCTTTTCATCCCCCAGAAAAAGGTTCTTGAATGGGACCATCCCCGCATTGACAAAAAGAAGCGTGGGGTCCTTCTCAGGGACCAGCGATACGCTTGGTATAACCCTGTGGCCGTGGTGCGAAAAAAAATCTAAAAACTTTTTGCGGATCTCTTTTGATGTCACGATTCACCTTTTTTCGTTGCCAGCACCTTCCCTTCGATCTCCTTTGCAACGTCGGGGTGGTTCTTCAAAAAATCTTTGGCGTTTTCCCTTCCCTGGCCGATCCTCGAATCGCCGTAGGAGTACCATGTGCCTGCCTTGTCGACGATATTACAATCAACCGCAAGGTCGAGGATATCCCCTTCTCGTGAGATGCCCTCCCCGAAGATTATATCGAACTCAACTTCCCTGAAGGGGGGCGCGAGCTTGTTCTTCACAACCTTGACCCTTGTCCTGCTCCCTACCACATCCTGACCGTCCTTGATGGATGCGATCCTTCTGATATCGAGGCGGACCGAGGCGTAGAACTTTAACGCGTTTCCGCCCGTTGTGGTTTCGGGATTCCCGAACATGATCCCTATCTTCTGCCGTATCTGGTTGATGAATATGACCGTTGTCATCGATTTGCTGATCGTTGCCGTTAGCTTTCTCAGGGCCTGCGACATAAGCCTCGCCTGCAGACCCATATGGGCGTCCCCCATCTCCCCCTCGATCTCTGCCCTTGGGACCAGGGCCGCCACCGAATCAACGACGACAGCGTCAACGGCGCTGCTTCGCACCAGTATCTCTGCGATCTCAAGGGCCTGCTCGCCCGTATCGGGCTGGGAGATCAGGAGGTCATCGGTATTAACGCCGATTCTCCGGGCATAGAAGACATCAAGGGCATGCTCGGCGTCGATAAAGGCGGCAACACCGCCTGACTTCTGGATCTCGGCAACAACGTGCAAGGCCAGAGTCGTCTTTCCGGATGCCTCGGGGCCGTAGATCTCTACTACCCTTCCCCTCGGAAGGCCACCAACACCCAGGGCCATATTAAGGGAGATCGAGCCTGTCGAAACGACGGGCACCTCCTCCAGCGGCTTTTCGCCGAGCTTCATAATAGAACCTTTTCCAAAAAGTTTCTCAATTTGAGAAACAGCCATGTCGATCGCCTTATTCTTGCTTGTTTCTTCTTTCACGCGCTCCCCCTCTCTTGCTAAATGGTTTTGTTGAACTCCAGCTCCCGGATCGGAGCATATATGGCGCCTGCAGGTTGAAGTATGCTCTGAAAAAGCACCATCTTTCTTATGATGAAACCCTTCATATCAACGGCAACAATATCCCTGTCCAGCAGCGGGCCGGCTATCTTCATCCTCCCAAGGGTGATATGAGGCCTGAAGCTCCGTTTTTCTTTCTCAACGCCCAATACCGACAGGCGATCCTCTATATCATGAAATATCATTTGTATGTTGTCAACTCCCTTTTCAAGCGCTACCACGATCACCCTTGCCCTTTTTCTGTCAGGGAAGGCTTCAATGTTTTTCAATGTCACGGCGACGGGGTCGTAGAGCCTCTCGATGCCGGACAGCGCATCGCCGATCTCGCGAACCCTCTTTTCTTCCTGCTCGCCGAAAAACTTCAACGTGATATGCTGACCCCTCTCGCTGACCCACTTTACATTGTGGACGCGCCTTGCCATCTGATCTTTGACAACGCCGAGGTATTCCTTTATCTCTTTGGGGATCTCAAGGGCCAGGAAAACTCTCACCTCAGCCTCCCTTCGAGATGGTCGAGGATAAGCAGCAGGGCCTCATCGGATGTCTGAAGCTTGATCTCTTCCCTGTCTCCTTGAAAAGAAAATTTCCGGACAAACGTACCTCCGGGAACAGCAAGCGCTATATAGACCGTACCGACGGGCTTCTCGTCCGTGCCTCCTCCCGGCCCTGCAATTCCGGTGATGGCCAACCCTATATCAACTCCGGCGGCACTCCTCACGCCCTCGGCCATGGATCGCGCCGTCTCTTCGCTCACTGCACCCTTCGCCTTTATGATGGCTTCGGGAACTGACAAACAACGTTCTTTGGCCTTGTTGCTGTAAGTCACAAAACCGGCCTCGAAGTAACCCGATGCGCCGGAGACGTTGGTGATCCTGTGCGCCACCAGCCCTCCGGTGCAGGACTCGGCAACGGCTATCTTCTTTGTCTGCCGTAGCAGCAGGTTGCCTACCTTTTCTTCTAATCCTTTCTCAATCTTTTCTAATACCACTTTATTCTCTCCCAGGCTATCAGCGCGGCATTAGCGAATATTCCTGCGATCACATCATCCGCCATGATGCCGTATCCCCCTCGCAATCTTTCTGCCTGCCTGATGGGAAAGGGTTTCAAAATGTCAAAGCCCCGGAAGACGACAAAACCGATGGCGATGTTAACGAGGGTGATACTATGCCCTGCCATCGTAACACACATCCCTGCCAGCTCATCGATCACAATATATCCGGGGTCCTTTTCTTCAAACCTCATCAGGTTGATGCAAAGAACAGAGAGCACAACCATGGCAATGACAAAGAGCGGGCTATTAAAAGGCACCGGGAACAGGTATATCAAGATACAACCAAGAACGGAGGCGTATGTGCCCGGGGCGAAGGGAAGCCGCCCTATGTAACCGCACGTAACGATGAAATGCAGAATCACGTTTAGTTTTTGCGACATATCAAAGATCTTTGTTTGGTTATTGAATATTGGGTATTGGTGATTAATTGGAGCTTGGTTATTGGTGATTGGTTATTCTCCTTTATCGCCATATACCTTCTTTTCATCGAATATCTTTTTGCCCACAACCTTCCAGCCGCCCTCCCAGATCCTGTAAAAACAGCTCCAGAAACCTGTGTGGCACGCCGCCACCTTCTGGTCTACCGTGATGAGGATTGTATCGTTGTCGCAGTCGAGGTACACGCCATGGACCTCCTGCGTGTGCCCCGAAGTCTCTCCTTTCAGCCATATCTTCTTTCTTGACCGCGAATAGTAATGCGCTGTTTTTGTTTTTAATGTAAGTTCCAGCGCCTCGTTATTCATGTACGCGACCATCAGGACATCCTTTGTTCGAAAATCCTGCACCACAACGGGCACGAGCCCTTTTTCATCCCATTTGATATCTTCCATTTCTTTCTTTTCCTCGCCTCGATCTTTATATATTTCAGAGCCTGACGTTAACGCCTTTTTGCCTTAAATAATTCTTTGCGTCGATGACGGTAAATTCCCTGTAATGGAATATCGATGCGGCGAGAACGGCATCTGCCCTGGCCTCAACAAAGCCCTCGTAGAGGTGCTCCAGGGTCCCCACGCCACCCGATGCTATAACGGGGATGTTGACCGCCTCCGATATGGCCCTCGTGAGCTCAATGTCGAAGCCCAGTTTCGTTCCGTCCCTGTCCATGCTCGTCAGCAGAATCTCCCCTGCTCCAAGGCTCTCTACTTCTCCGGCCCACCTGATGGCGTCGACGCCTGTCGGTTTCCTTCCGCCATAGGTGTAGACCTCAAAGCCTCCGGCCCTTCGTTTTGCATCGATGGCAACGCAGATGCACTGGCTCCCGAACATTTCGCTCGATCTCTGTATAAATTCAGGCGCTTCTACCGCCGTTGTGTTGATCGTTACCTTATCGGCCCCTGCAAGGAGTATGTCCCGGATATCCTGAAGGTTACGTATGCCGCCGCCGACCGTAAGGGGCATAAAGACCTCGTTGGCAACCCTTTCGACAACACCCAGTATCGTCCTTCTCTTTTCATGAGAGGCTGTTATGTCGAGAAAGCAGAGCTCGTCAGCCGTCTGCTCTTCGTATGCCCTGGCATTTTCAACAGGGTCGCCGGCATCGCGCAATTCCAAAAAATTCGTGCCCTTCACGACCCTCCCTTCCATCACGTCAAGGCAGGGGATGATCCTCTTAGTCAGCATACCTGATTGCCTCCCCGATCTCTATCTTCCCCTCATAGACTGCCTTCCCGAGGATCGTTGCCCAGACGTCGAGATCTTTTAATCTTTTAACGTCGTCGATGTCCGAGACCCCTCCGCTTGCAATGAGGGGAAGGCGCGTCATTGCCAGCAGCCGCTTCATGCCGTCATAGTCAGGCCCGGTGAGCATACCGTCCCTTTCTATGCTCGTGCACAGGATAGCCAGGACACCTATGCGCTCCGCGGCCTTAAGGATCTCTTTAATGTCCCTGTCGACGGCAGTCTTCCATCCACGGACCATGGGGCGCCCCTCATAGAGATCAAGCCCGAGGACAACATTGCCAAAGATGGTGAGGCCCTCAAAAAAGACAGGATCCTCAAGCGCCCTGGTCCCCACGATGATGCCGTCCATGCGCGATTCGTTGTAATAAGTTATGTCCCCTATGTCCCTGATCCCGCCTCCTACCTCCATATAGCCTTCAACCCTGGACCTGATGTTTCTCATGATCTCATGATGCACGCGCTTGCCTGTCCTCGCCCCGTCAAGGTCGATAATATGAAAGTCACTGGCGCCGCTTTGCATCATTTCTGTAATCTTTGCAACCGGATCTTCGCTGTATACTGTAACTTTTGAAAAATCCCCTTTCTGCAAGCGGACGCACTTGCCGCCCATAAGGTCCATCGCAAAAAGGGCCTTCACTCCATCACCTCCAGGAGATAATCAAGCCCGGCGTGGATGCCTTCCTCGGCGAGCTGGTCAGCGGTTACCCACTTTCCTCCCCGCTTAAAAAATTTTCCTATATTTAAAACGTTCTCGCTCAGCGCCTGCTGGTCCTCATCAAAAACAAACACGCGGCCAACAATGTTGCCTTCCATCAGGTGCATGTGAAACCCGACCCCCGCGGGTTTTTCCACCGCAAAATTGCCGCCCTTTCTCTCTTCAAACCTGTATACAAGGATATTGATGAACGGCGACGAGCCTTTGTCCTCTTTCAATCCGATGCCCCGCTCGATGAGGTAATCCTGTACCCTCTTTTTTATGATCGTTTCAGCGTCTTTATGAATGTGGCCGGTCTTTATCTGCCTCCGGCAGTACTGACACGCTGCAAACTTCTCGCTCCCCCCAAACCTCTCCACCTCTACCCATATATCGCCAAAGGAAAACAACGCTCCCGGGGATAAAAAGACCAAAATGGCCGCAACAGAGAAAAGATGGAATAACCTTGCCGGGAAAAGGATTTTTTCTGAAGACATGTATAATTCTATAAGAAAAGACGTGGAAAATAAAGGATAAAAGGAAGGCGGGAGAGGGGAAGGCCGCAGGCTATACCATGAGGTATTTCTTTTTCACTTCCTCGTTCGCCTCGAGTTCGGAGACTGTCCCTTCGAAGCGTATGCTCCCGTTATCGATAACATATGCCCTGCCGATCATCTTCAGGGCTGACCGTACGTTCTGTTCTGAAAGGAGTATGCTGATGCCGGCATCCCTCAGTTTAAGGATCTGTTCTTCAAGGTCGCGGACGATCAACGGGGCCAGGCCTTCTGTCGGCTCATCGAGCAAAAGAAGCTCGGGGCCGCCCATGAGCGCCCTTGCGATGGTAAGCATCTGCTGTTCGCCACCACTTAAGTTTCCGGCCCTTCTCGTTTTTATCTCGCCGAGCGCCGGAAACAGCTCATAGACCCTGTCTTTGTTCCATGCAGCCTCTCTGTTGTGGACGATGTCGAGGTTGTCGTCGACGCTCAGATCGGCAAAGACCCGTCTGTCATCCGGCACATACCCGATGCCCTTCCTGAAGAGCAGGTAGGGCTTCCGTCCTGTTATGTCCTCTCCGTTAAACGATACGGAGCCTTCTTTGGGCGGGGTCAGGCCCATAATGCTTCTCATCGTTGTGCTCTTCCCTGCGCCGTTCCTCCCGAGCAGTCCCACGACTTCCCCTTTGGACACCGTGAGCGACACATCAAAGAGGATGTGGCTTAAACCATAGTAGGTATGTATTCCTTTTACATCAAGCATACGTCGCTCCCGCCGAGATATGCATCCTGTACCGCTTCGTTGCACCTCACCTCATCGCAGGAACCCTGGACGATCGTTGCCCCTCTTACCATCACCATGATCCTGTCGGCGATCCCGAAAACGATCTCCATGTCATGTTCGCAGAACAGGATCGTCAGGCCAAGCTTCCCTGAAAGGCTCTTGACAAGCTCGATGCATCGGGCTGTTTCTTCAGGGGCCATGCCGGCTGTCGGCTCATCGAGGATAAGAAACTCCGGATCACCGCCCAGGGCCATGGCTATCTCAAGGACCTTCCTGTCCCCATGTGAGAGCAGGGCGGTTGTCCTGTCCCGTTTCTCGACAAGGCCGACATTCTCCAGTATCTGGCTCGTCTCATCAGTAACCAGTTTTGACGACGGGGTAAAAAGGTTCCATGTCTTTTTTTCTCTTGAGAGTATTGATACCTGAACATTCTCGAAGACCGTCAGGCGTGGGAATATGTTGACCACCTGGAAAGAACGCGATATGCGCTTCCTGCAGACCTTATAGGGGGGAAGCCCCGTTATATTCTCGCCCTTGAAGTGTACCGTCCCGCTATCCGGCCTGAGTATGCCGGTAATAAGGTTAAAGAGCGTTGTCTTGCCTGCCCCGTTCGGGCCGATAACAGCAACGATCTCGCCTTTTTGAACATCGAGGTTCGCATTGTTGACCGCCTTGAAGCCATCGAAGGACTTTGATAAAGACTTTACCTCTAACACCAACTACTCCTTTATGACCGGCTCGATGAAACCCTTTTTTATTTTTTCCTCCACGTATCCGAGCACTCCGTTGGGAAGGAAAAAGATCACGAGCGCCATCAGTATCCCGAGGACGAGCGCCCAATATGTTGTGTATGTGCTGACAAATGTTCTCAGCGCAATAATTATTGCAGCCCCAAGCATCGGCCCAAGGAAGGTAAACCACCCGCCGAGCAGGCACATAATACAAATTTCAAGCGAGAGGGTCCAGAAGAGCATGTCGGGAAAAACGGTATTATCCACCACGACAAAGAGGGAGCCCGCAACACCGGCAAAAAATCCCGCGATCATTAAGGCCAGGAGTTGATGACGCTTGACATTTATCCCTATCATCTCACAACGTACCGGATTATCGCGGATCCCCTGGAGGGCGCTCCCGAAAGGGGATCTTACTATCTTATGCATTGCGAAAAGGCAGATCAATGTAACAGCCAGGGTAAAGTAGTAGGCATTGTTTGAGGATGAAAGAATATCGGGCAATGGGATCCCGTGTATGCCGTCATCCCCCCCGGTAAAAGAATACCACCTGTAAACGATGATCCACACAAGAGAGCCGAGAGAGATCTGAAGCATGGCAAAATAAAGCTTTGAGAGACGGATACATACCCAGCCTATTATAAGCCCGAGGGCTGCCGAGACTAAGGGCCCCACTATAAAAGAGATCCATGGTGAAAGCCCGGTTCTTGTCAATATGAGCGCTGTCCCGTATGCCCCTGCGCCATAAAATACGGCGTGGTGGAACTGAAATATCCCTCCATACCCGAGAACAAGGTTCAGGCTTGTTGCAAGAAGCCCGGTGAGCAGAATAATGGATAGCAGGTAAAGGTAGAACCTCGGTAAAATAAAGGGCAAAAGGAACATGAGGATAATGGCGGCAGCCCACCAGATACGGCCTCTGCCCTCTAACATGCCCTTCAACATATGACGCTCCCGATCACCATGTAGATTTTAGAAGCCCTGTAGGCCTGAACAGTAGCACCACGATCACAGCGGCATAGGGAAAAACTATGCCGAATTGAGACCAGACCAGGATACCCAGCGACTGCGTCAGGCCGAATATAAGCGCTCCGAGGAGGGCCCCCCAGATATTACCCAGGCCCCCTATGATCACAATGAGAAATGCCTCTATAATGAGTGTGTGGTCCATGCCCAGCGTTACACTGACCGTAGGCGCAACCAGCGCCCCGCCAAGTCCTGCCAGGAGACAGCCTATAACAAATACCATGGCGAAGACCCAGCTTACATTGATCCCAACGGCCCCGACCATCTCCCTGTCAACTGCAGCGGCCCGCGAGATCTTTCCTATCTTTGTTTTGTTTACGATAAGCCATAAGGCAACAGCCACAATAGGTCCAATAATAAGAAGGAAGAGATTGTAAAGAGGGAAAGGCAACCCTCCAAACAAATAAACATAGCCCTGAAATATATGGGGCACCGGTACAGATTTGTACTCAGCACCCCATACGATTTTGACAAGATCGCCAAAGATAAGGGAGACTGCGAATGTGAGCAAAAGGAGCATGAGGTGCTCCCTCTCATAGAGATATTGAAAAAGCCCCCTTTCTGCCGCAAGGCTCACAAGCGCAACTCCAAGGGGCGCCCCGACCAGCGCTGCCCAGAATCCTGCATCACCACCGCCAAAGACCTTGGAGATGGTGAAGGCCATAAAGGCCCCGATCATATACAGCGAGCCGTGTGCAACGTTCGGGATCCTGAGCACGCCCAGTATAAGGCTTAAGCCCGAGGAAACTATGAAGAGGATCGTGGTTCTGCTCAAGCCCACAAATATCTGGGCTAGGACCTTTGGTGGACATATAGCGTAGATAACGTCCATTATCTTCTCATAAAGACTCTATTTTTTGCGGGCCCTCAGAACCTCCTTGCAGTCGGGCATATAATCCTTTGAAGCTATGCTCTGGGTATCGCCTGATACAAGAAAATCGTACTTCGGGTCTTTCTTTGTCACGCCAAAGTATGTCGGGAGCTCAAGCTGATGGTCACAGGCCCTTATCGATAATGGTCCGACAGGGCTGTCAAGCTTCAAGCCTTCAAGGGCCTTTATCATGGCTTCGTTATTTATTTTGCCTGCCTTCTTAAAGCCTTCGGCTATAAATTGTGCGGTCATGTATCCTGTCAAGGCGCTGGCCTTCGGGTATCTCTTGTAAGCCTTGTAAAATTCTTCGGCAAAGGCCTTGTTGGCAGGTGTATCGGGAAAGTAGAAGAGATAATTGGCCGTCCCAAAAACGCCCTCGGGGGCATTGGCGCCCTGTGGCATAAGCGTGCCGAGCTCATTTGCCGTATGCTGGTAGAACGGTATCTTCTGGCTTAAGCCTGTCGCCTTTGCCGCCTTCTGGAAATTCACCATTGATCCCCCTCCGGTTGCCACTATAATAAAATCCGGCTTAGCAGCAAGGATCTGGGTGATATAGGGAGTAAAGTCCGCCTCGCCGACCTTCCACCAGGTCTGCCCGATGATCACGGCTTTCGTGTTATACTTCTGTATATTCTCCCAGACGTTGTTTGCGATCGCATGTCCGTATTCGTAATCGTCCCCGGCAATCCAATATTTGGTATAAGGTTTCTTGCCAAGGACATAGCCCGCAGCCCTGCCTGCCATCATGGTATTCTCATTCATATTGAACATGTAACGATGTCCGCTCTCGCCGACGATCTTATCGCTCTTTGAATAGGTAACAAAAAACGGGATCTTTTCCTTCCTTGCAAAGTCGGATACCGCCAATGCAGTAGCGCTGTTGATCGTGCCCATAAGGATATCGACCTTTTCCTTAAGAACCAGTTCTTTCGCCATTGCCAGGCCTATATCAGGTTTGAACTTCTCATCTCTTGTTGTATATTCGATCTTTTTACCGAGGACCCCGCCTTTGGCATTTATCTTTCCAACAGCCAGCTTGAATCCATCAAGTACATCTAGCGTATAAGCGCTTGCGGGTCCCGTATAGGTGTCGACAAGGCCAACCTTGATCGCCTTCTGAGCATAGGATGGCGGTATAAAAAGAAAGAGACTGAAAATGGTAACGAAAACCAATGAAAAAAACATAACTTTCCTCATGACTTCACCCCTCCTTATTTTTTTGGAATCAAACAAACTATAAAAACATTAATACCCTTTTGTCAACATTAAAACTTCCTGCCAATATGATGCTGGCCTTGCACTTTACAACAAGCCCTTCTGTTTTCAGAATAACGCACAAAATTTATAAAGTTAATCCATATTCCCAAAGGCTTTTTTTGTTTGACAAGACGGTTCTTTTATATAACAATCTGTGAAAACTACCACAATTAATAAATTAAGGGGGAACAGCATGAAACGAATTGTTCTGGCAGTATTGATCGGCGTAGCGCTTATCTTTTCCTCGTTTGCCGTCTGCGAGGCGAAAACTATCGTTAAATATGGCCATGTCGGGCCTCCCATTCATCCGCAGCATCACGGGGCCGTTGCCTTCGCAAAATATGTAACGGAAAAAACGAAGGGAGAGCTTGAGGTGCAGGTATTTCCTCTCGGTCAGCTCGGCGGGGAGCGCTCCATGACGGAACAGGTCCAGTCGGGGACGCTGCATATGACCGCAGTAACCGCCAGCGTACTGGCAAACTTCGTTCCCGAGATGGGCATCATAGAACTGCCGTTCATCTACCCAAACCGCACCGTGGCATACAACGTCCTTGACGACAAGGATGTGAAGGAGCGGTTTGCGAAGCTCTGCGATTCTAAAGGTTTCGTCTTTATAGGGTATACGGAAAACGAGTTCAGGGATATGACAAACTCAAAAAGACCGATAAAAAAACCTGAGGACCTGAAAGGTCTCAAGATCAGGGTCATCGAGGGTCCTATATTTATTGATACCTTCAAGACGCTCGGGGCGAACCCTACCCCCATGCCGTTTCCCGAGATCTATAATGCACTCCAGCAGAAGGTCATAGACGGGCAGGACAACCCCCTCTTCACCTCCATCCTGATGAAGTTCACGGAGGTCAACAAATTCGCAACCGTAACGCATCATATCCTTACCGAATGTCCCGTCGTCGTGAACAAA
The DNA here is from genome assembly GCA_029559435.1 of Deltaproteobacteria bacterium. Classification (GTDB taxonomy): domain Bacteria; phylum Desulfobacterota; class Syntrophorhabdia; order Syntrophorhabdales; family Syntrophorhabdaceae; genus UBA5609. Next base: position 12,783 of record JAKQBZ010000115.1, read on the forward strand.
AAATTCTGGAACTCCCTTACACCCGAGCAGCAGAAGATCTTCAGGGAGGCTGCGGAGGTCCAGGTAAAGACGAACAGGGATGGAAACGCCAAAGGGCGGGTAGATGCGATGGCGAAGGCAAAGGCGCAGGGCGTGGATGTGTATGTGCTCACCGACGCAGACAGGGCTGCCTTCAAAAAAGCAGTGAAACCGGTACTCGATAAATACAAAGGCGTGTACGGCGCTGAATTGTACGATTTCTACATGAAGAAGATAGACTTTTATTCAAAGAAGAAATAAAGTCGAAACCTCGTTAGGCGTAAGTCGTAAGTCGTGAGGGGAGAAAGACAGCGTGAGGCGTGGAATACAGACCGAGCTTCCTCGCCTCACGACGGTTTGCTCAAGGGACGGTTTCATTGCAGGGTTAGCTTCGAGCAACAAACCCGATACCGATGCCCTGCGGTTAAGTATTTAGGTTTAAAACCTTTCACCTTTCACTTTTCACCTTTCACGGCATAAGCTGGATGGGCGATGCAAACCCCAATGTTATGAATAAACTGATAAAACGCCTGAACAAGGCAGAAGATTTTCTCGTTGCATTCACCCTCCTCGGCGTTGCACTGCTCACCTTTGTCGAGACCGCGCTGCGATACACCATTTCATACACCTTTATCTGGTTCGGAGAGGTAGCAAACTATACGATCATATTCTGCACATACCTTGGCGCGTCCATCGGCGTCAAGTACGGAACGCACTTCTCGATGGAGGCCCTCACCGAGTTCGCGCCCGACAGGGTAAGCCACCTCATAAAAACATTTGCCTACCTGATCTCCGGCTGCATCACCATCCTCTTCATATACTTCGGGATCAAACACATTACAACGCTGCAATCCTTCGGCGTGAAAAGCTCTGCCATGCAGATACCCATGTTCATCCCTTATATCTCTATACCCCTTTTCTCGATCACCATGTCCTTCAGGTTCTTCGTGCAATCCTACAGGCATTTCATAGACTTCTTGCAAAATAAGCCCTACGCTAAAGTAAGGAAAAAGGACGCGTGAACCTTACCATTATATTTATCTGCTTCTTCGTTCTCCTCGCCCTCAGCCTTCCTATATCCATCGTCCTGGTCACCACAACGGCGGTCTACCTCTTCTTCTTTGCGAAGACCCCTTTAACGTCCCTCGTGCAGCAGTTGTTCAACGGCCTCGACAACTTCGTCCTTCTTGGCGTCCCGTTCTTTATCCTCGCCGGCAACATCATGGCAGAAGGCGCTATCTCGAACAGGCTTGTCAACGTAATGAAGCTTTTCGTCGGGAGGCTCACCGGCGGGCTTGCCATGGCGTCCATCCTGGCGTGCATGTTCTTCGCCGCCATATCAGGCTCGTCGCCTGCAACGGTGATCGCCATCGGGAGCATCATGATGCCTGCCCTCGTAAAAGAGGGCTACGGCGAACGGTTCTCCATCGGGCTTCTCACCTCAGCCGGCTCCCTCGGCATCCTCATACCGCCGAGCATACCCATGATACTCTATGCGCTGGTGATGAACGTATCGGTGGCCGAGATCTTTATGGCCGGTTTTCTCCCGGGCATTTTCATCGGCTGCTGCCTCATGGGATACTCCTATTTTATGGCGAGCAGGAACGGCTGGAAATCGGAAGCACGCTATACCTTCAAAGAAGGGCTGAAGATAATCAAAGAAGGGCTCTGGGCATTGTTCCTGCCCTTTCTTGTCCTCGGTGGGATATACGGCGGCGCGTTTACGCCCACGGAGGCCGCGGCAGTATCGGTTGTCTACGCGTTGTTCGTGGAGCTCTTTATCTATAAGGAACTGAAATTCAAAAAGATCTTTGGCATCTGCAGGGACTCCGCGATACTCTCGGCCAGCCTTCTTTTCATCCTTTCCTGTGCCATGACATTCATCTGGCTCCTCACCGTTGAGCAGATCCCCGTAAAGCTTGCGGAGCTCATCATTGATAACGTAAAGGAACGGTGGCTCTTTCTCCTTGCCATAAACTGCGTCCTGCTCATCATCGGCGGATTGATGGATATCGTCACCGCCGTCATCGTCATATCGCCAATACTGATAGAAACGCTGAACAGGTACAACATCGACTATGTGCATTTCGGCATCATGATGATCATCAATATCGAATGCGGCTTCCTGACGCCGCCTTTCGGCCTCAACCTTTTTGTATCAATGGCGATCATGAAGCGTTCGCTGATCGAGATAGGAAAGGCGGTGCTCCCCTACATCCTCTTATTCCTGGCGTGCCTTCTCGTCATCACCTATATCCCCAAGCTTTCCCTTCTTCTCCCTGATCTGCTTTTAAGGAGGTAGCTATGGACACAACCGTACAACACGATCTGTGGAACCGTGACGCGACCCTTTCCCTGTCATTTCCGGCACGATGGAACACGCAGGTCCTTGCCATGGGAGGGGACGGAAAAGAGGTGCTTGTGCAGGACGACTACAGGAAGGCGGTTCGGCGCCTCGCGCCCCTTATCAAAGGCAAGAAGGAGGTCTGCATACTCTTTGACGACCTTTCCCGGCCAACGAGGACATACGAGATCGTTCCGTCCCTTCTTGAGCTTTTTCAGCAGTGTGGCATCAGGGATGAACAGGTGCGTTTCATCTGCGCTCTCGGCACCCATGCGCCGCTTGACAATAGGGCATTCCGCAAAAAGCTTGGCAACGAGGTTATGGAAAGGTTTCCCGTTTATAACCATAATCCTTATGAACACTGCGAGCTGATAGGCAAGACCAAACTGGGCACACCTGTTATGGTGAACAAGGAATATCTTTCCTGCGACCTCAGGATCGGCATCGGCGCCTTTATGCCTCATTCGTTCTGCGGTTTCGGGGGCGGCTATAAAATCGTCATGCCTGCGGTAAGCCATATCGATGCCATAGAATACCACCATGGAACGCTTCTGAAAAAATACTGGGATATTTGTTACGGCATCGGCAAATATCAAAACAACCCCCTTCTCGAAGATATTAAGGAGTGCGGCAAAATGGCGCGCCTCGATGCGGTGATCAACGTCATGGTCAATACCGGGGCGTTTGCGACGGACATCTACGCAGGAGATCCCGACGGCCTTTATCGCGGGATGATTGAAAATGCCGCTCAACATTACAGGACGCCGGGGCATAAAAAGGCCGATATTGTATTCGCTAACGCACTCGGAAAGGCCAGCGAGGCCGTCATCGCGCTCTCGCTGGCAGAGGAGTTCCTGAAGGATGAGGGCGGTGACGTTGTGGTCCTCTGCGACATTGAAGAGGGGCAGGTCGTCCATTACCTGTTGGGCAGGTTTGGCAAAGACACCTGGGGGCGCCTTGCCTTTGGCGAGAGAAAAAAAAGCGGCAAAACAAAAAAGATACACATCTACTCACAACACAGGGACCGCGCAAACGAATGCTGGTTCGGTAAAAGGGAAGAGCTCATCTGGCATAAGAGCCTGGAGGACATGACCAACCACCTCGATGAGCAGTACAGGGGCAGGGCGGTTGACGTCCTGGTCATCCCCGACGGGACGATACAGATGATCTGAAATACAGCTCATGGTTCATGGCTGATAGCTCATAGCGAGTAATAACCAACACCAATAACCAAGCTCCAAATAATCACCAAACAAAGATTCGCCGCTATTTTTTCTCGTTTGGGTATTCGGTCATTGGTTATTGGGTATTAATTGGTGATTGATGTTTGGTTATTGGTTATTGAACGGTGCGCTCTGGACCTTCTCTGTATGATGAACTTCACAGCACACATGACCGCCAGGGCAAGGCAAAGTATCGCAATAAAATAGTCTCCGTATCTCACATAGAAGGTCTTCGTATCTTTCAAAGAAAAACTACCCCTTAAGACCGTTTCGACAAAGATGGGGGTTTGTGCCTGTATGCGCCCCTTCGGGTCGATAATGCCGCTTATCCCGGTATTGGCAGATCTTAGAAGAAACCTGTCCGCCTCTATAGCCCTGAACACATAAAAGGCGAAGTGTTGAAAGGGCGCGGAAGTTCGCTCATACCAGGCGTCGTTAGTGATGTTAACAAGTACCTGCGCACCGTTTCGCACCGTTTCATTTGTAATATACGGGAATATCCCCTCGTAACAGATAAGCATGCCGATTTTCCCTGCCGGCGTATGAAGGGGCTCATGTCCTACGCCGGAGGAAAAGTCCCCGCCGGCAGCTGTCAATTTCTCCAGAAAAGGGAAGTGCCCGACAAGAGGGGTGTATTCACCAAAAGGGACGAGGTGCGCCTTGTTGTAGACCCCAGCGATCACGGACTGCTTATCGATCACATACGCAGAGTTATGGAACTTGCCGCCGCGGGCCCTTGAAACCGTACCGAATAAAAGATCGCCACCCAGAAGAGCCGGCAGGTCCTTTACGTACTGATTGGCATAGACCTCGTCTTCAAAAATAAAGGGCATGGCCGTTTCGGGCCAGATGATAAGGTCTGCGTTCCTTGCGCCCTCCAGCGTTCTCTGGCGGTAAGCGCGGATGGTCCTGACCTTGAAGGCCTCATCCCACTTGACGTCCTGCCTTATATTCCCCTGTACTATGGCAGCCTTCAGGGTTCCTTCCTCTTTGCGGCCAAGCTCCCCAAAACCATAGATCAGAGAACCCGCCAAAAGAAGAAAAATTATAGAGGCGAAGATCGCCGATTGGGGCCTTCTCCGGACCACATTATATATGATGCAGTTCACTGCAACAATGATGAATGATATGAAATATGTTCCTGTTATGGACACGATTTGAATAAAGGGAAGGAACCTGTCCTGCGAATGGGCGAGGAGCGACCATGGAAACCCCGTAAACAGGAAGCCTCTCACATATTCCAGCAGAACCCAGATAACGGGGGCGGAAAGATAGATGGGCATGTTTAATCTTTTTTTGAGGCACAAAACCGCGAATGCAAAGAAGCCTGTATATAAGGAAAGGTAAAGGACAAGGAGCAGAAGGATCAGGCAGCTCAGCCAGATATGGATGCCCCCATACCTGTTCATGGCTATAACAACCCAGTAGACAAGGCCGGTGAAGGAAGTAACCCCACAGGCAAAACCGCTCCGGAAAGCAGGCCCGTACCTGTCATGATCGATGGCGTAGAGAAGCGGGATGAGCGCGAAAAAGGCAACCGGGTAGAGAGATACCGGCGGCTGGACAAACACAAGCAAAACACCGGAGACACAGCTGAGGTACAAAGATGGGAGATGCGGAGCGAGGAGCGAGGAGCGAGACACGAGGGACGAAATCCACCGGGTTCCGCCTGTCGATAGGCCGGTCATCACCCTGACCGCCCCGAGATCATCCGTTTATATACATCATGAGAGACAATAAGGCCGAGGAGCTTTTTCTCCCGGTACCTCATCCTTCGCCTCTGATTGCCCGCCCCTTCGTGGTCGTGGCCTGCGATATGAAGCAGCCCGTGGATAATAAGGGCAAAAAGCCTCTCAAGGAAATGTGCGCCTGACCGCCTCGCCTCTTCCTGCGCCTTTTCTACCGATATTATGACTTCACCGGCGTCCTCGCCCGGCAGCCCCCCGTCGATATATGAAAAAGAGATGACGTTTGTCGGCTTTTGCTTTCCGAAAAACCTTGCATTTAATGCTGTGATCTTTCTGTCGTTGACAAAGAGTATGCCGATATCCTTACCTGGAAGCCCTGAAAAGGTTAGTAATTCGTTTGTAAGTCTTGCTATGCTCCTGCTGTCTATCGCTATCGACCTTTGAGAGTTTTTTATCAACACCGCCATTTTGTGTCCTTTCAGGATATTCAATCCTATGGTGAAATATGCCAAGAAGGATCGCGATAAAACTCTTTTGAATCGCATTGAGGTCTTTCAACGTAAGCTCCGATTCATCGAGCTGCCCGTCGAGGAATATATTCTCGATAATGCCCTGCACATGGCTTTCTATCCTTTTCGGCGTAGGGTCCTCGAGCACCCTTGAGGCCGCCTCTACTGCATCTGCCAGCATGATGATGCCTGTTTCTTTTGTCTGGGGCTTCGGCCCTGCGTATCGAAAGTCCTGCTCCTTGATAGTATGGAGCTTAGGGTCTTCAAGCTCTTTTGCCTTGCTGTAAAAATAACTGACGAGGCTCTTCCCGTGGTGCTGTCGGACAACCTCGGTAATCTTCCTCCCGAGCTTATACTTTTCTGCAAGCTCAACCCCTTCCTTTACGTGGTTAAGGATAATAAGGGCGCTCATGCTTGGCGTGAGCTCCTTATGGGGATCTTCGACGCCTGTTCTGTTTTCTATGAAATAGTGGGGCATCTTCAGCTTTCCGATGTCGTGGTAGTATGCCGATACCCGCGCAAGAAGGGGGTGTGCCCCGATGCTCTCCGCTGCCGCCTTTGAAAGGTTGCCGACAATAATGCTGTGGTGGTATGTGCCGGGGGCGTTTACCATCATCTCTTCAAGAAGTGGGTTCTCAAAGTTGGCAAGCTCAAGCAGTTTGATATCGGTCGTGTAATCAAAAAGGTGCTCGATAACAGGCAAAAATCCGAGGGCGATAAAGCTGCTTGCAACACCGTTTAGGACGATGAAGGCGATCTTCATGGGCAGATTTGACAAAGGCTGTCCTGATAAGACATCGAGGAGAAGGGCGAAAAAACTTATAACAAAGGACGTGTAAAGGCCTGCCTTGAGGATCGTATTTCTGTTTTCGCATTTTCCTGAAAAATAAGACGCAAGAACATTGCCGAGAAATGCATATAAAAGAACTGTTATGCTATTATCGAAAGAAAAGCCAAGGGCGACTGCGAAGACCGTTGAAAAGAGGATGGCAACCTCGGAGAAGAGGACTATCCTCAGGATGATCCCATAAAAAAAGATCGGGATGATATAAAACAGCGTCAAGGTATGATTCGGGGCGTAATGATCAAATACCAGGGAAAACCCTCTTGCCAAAAAGATCGACAAAAGGGTGAGGGTGGCGCAAAATATCAGATCCTTTTGTGTAAGCGAAAATTTTTTAATATTCTTTTCTCCATATTCATAGAGCACTATGACAAATAAAAAAAGCACTAAAAATATCACGATAAATCGCTTGAGGGTAAACCCTTCCCCTTTCTCCAGCAGGTTGAAGGCGGAGAGTTTCCGGAGGTGCTCTTCGCTGATCCTTTCGCCTTCCCTCACAATAACTTCATCCTTTTTGATGGTGATATCGCCCAGCGGCGCGTAGAGGTCAGCGGGTGATTTGATGTTCTCCCTTGCTATGTCACCAAGCTGATACTCTCCTTGCGTGTAGGGCTGTTGTATGTTGATGATGCATGACAGCAGGAGAGAAAATACAAAGAGTATCAGAAATTTCCTGTAGTAAAAATACGAAGGAGGTTTATCCTTTCCATTCTGCATTGTTCAAGCCTTCTGAGTCTGTTTTCCTCGTTTCATATGCCTTTATGATCTTTTGTACAAGCGGATGTCTTACCACAGCTTTCTCTGTAAAGTAAACAAACTTAATGCCCCTGATCCCCTTCAAAACCCTTTGTATCTCCACGAGGCCACTTGCCTTCTTGTCCGGAAGGTCAATCTGCGTGATGTCGCCGGTAACAACGGTCTTCGAAGAAAATCCAAGGCGCGTGAGGAACATTTTCATCTGTTCGGAAGCCGTGTTTTGCGCCTCGTCAAGAATTACAAAGGCATCGTTCAGGGTCCTGCCGCGCATAAATGCAAGGGGGGCAATCTCAATTATTCCTTTTTCTACCAGCCTGGCGGCCTTCTCCATATCAAGCATATCGTACAGCGCATCATAAAGGGGCCTCAGATAGGGGTTGACCTTTTCATACATTGTTCCGGGAAGGTAACCGAGCTTTTCTCCCGCCTCTATCGCCGGCCTCGTTAAGACGATCCTCGACACCTCCTTCTTGTAGTAGGAGGAAAGCGCCATCGCCATCGCAAGGTATGTCTTGCCGGTGCCGGCAGGCCCTATCCCGATCACCATATCATGCTTTTTTATTGCCTCGATATATGTCTTCTGGTTCCTCGTTTTCGGCATTACGACCTTTTTTGACGGGAATATATATATCTGGTCTTTGTAAAGGGTGCTTACGGTGTCCTGGGAATGTGAAATGTACCGCACCGCCTGGTCTATGTCCGACGCGCTGATAACAAAGCCTTTCTTGATTATATTGTGGAGTTCGTTGATTACCTTATTTGTATTCTCCACGTCTGCTTTGCTGCCCATAAGGGTCAAATGGTTCCCTCGTATGCTCGTCCTGACGTTAAAATACTTCCTGAGGTATTTGATATTTTCGTCACGGGGGCCAAAAAGGTTGCGGGCTACGTTTATATCGTCAAAAAAGAGCTTCAAAAACCCTTCATTCGTTTTTTCTTCCAATAAAGTTTTCAACTCCTCCTTTATGCCACATATTTAATATACCACAAAAACAGCTTTTGCAACAGCGAGAAACGGGCTTCCATAAAAACTTAAAACAATTGTAAATTCATGAAGTTTTGAGTAGAATATAGGCTATGCATAAAGTCCTTATTATCGACGACGAAAAGGATATACTCGACAGCCTGTCCTCCATACTTGAAGATGAGGGTTTTCAGGTCTTCAAGGCAACCGACGGCAAGGAAGGGCTTTCTCTTTTCGAAAGAGAAAAACCGAAAATAGTCCTGCTCGATATATGGATGCCTGAGCTGGACGGGATACAGGTCTTGAAGCGGATCAAAAAAAAGAAGGGAGAAGCGATAGTTATCGTTATCTCCGGTCATGGGACGATTTCCACGGCCGTCGAGGCCGTTAAAATGGGCGCGTACGACTTTCTCGAAAAGCCTCTTTCAATCGAAAAAATTCTTGAGGTCATATTCAGGGGGTTAGGAGCTGAAGGCCGGAATAAGGTGAAAACCGAAGATTTTCGAATAGAAAGCGCCAAAGGCGCCCATAAATTCCAGCAAAAGACGATCGGAAAGAGTATCGTTGTCTACGGTGTTGGCCTGCATTCCGGGGCAAAGACCGGCATGATACTTCTCCCGATGCCTGAAAATTCCGGCATCGTGTTCGAACACATACCCGACGGGGAACGTATTCCAGCGTATATCGATTACGTCTTCTCCATCGGTTATGCCTCATCGGTAAAAGGGAAAAACTGTATGGTAAGAACCATTGAGCATCTCCTTGCGACGTTTCATATGTATGGCATAACGAACCTTCTCGTTAAGGTCAGTGAAGAGGTCCCGATTCTTGACGGCTCTGCGATCGAGATATGCAACAAGATCGAGGAAGCAGGGATTATCGAACAGCAAAAGGGGATAGAGCCGCTTTACATTAAAGAAGCGGTCACGATGACCGGCCTAAGCAACGGAAAATCTCTCCAGATTGAGCCATCACAGTCTTTTGAGATAGATTATACCCTGGAGCATGGCAGGCCTATCGGCGTCCAGCGATATCGCTTTCAGGGAGGCAAGGACGCCTTCGTTGCCCAGATAGCGCCCGCAAGGACCTTTGGCTTTCTCAGGGACTTTGAACAGCTTGCGAAGATGGGCCTTGGCACGGGCGGAAGGATAAATAACGTTATCATCTTAAATGACGAAGGGGTCATCAATACAGAGCTAAGGTTCAAAGATGAGTTTGTGAGACACAAGGTGCTTGACCTGATCGGCGACATTTATCTGCTGAACCGTCCTGTGATCGGGAAAATCATTGCGAAACAGACCGGCCACCTGGAAAACCTCGCCCTTGTCAAAGAGCTTAAGAAGCGCTTCCTCGGCTGATAAACTATCAACCTTGAAGCTCTAAATCCTAATATCGAAGCACTAAACAAATCCTAATGTCCGAAATTCAAAACGTAAAAGCTGGTATCCATTTTGAACATTCGATATTTGGATTTTGACATTGTTTAGTGCTTCGTGCTTAGGATTCCGCGCTTGGCTCTATAACGAGCCGCCTTTCTGCCACACAAGGTTCAGTATGAACTCCGCCACGCCCTCGATATCGTCGCGCAGGAACTGCCTCACGGGCGCATCGATGCGTTTATCCGTAACAAGTGCAACCAGAGACCTGTCGCCGAAGCAAACCGGATAGGTATCTTTTTTCCAATTAAAGACCTCGATCTTTGGGAAGCCCTCTCTTTTATACCCTTCGGTGATCACCAGGTCCACGTCATGAATATACTTACGAATGATCTCCTGAACCTTCAACTCCTTGTCAACGTCAATAACAAGGGCGATCTTTGCCGGCGACGCGAGAAGCACTGCTTTTGCGCCTGCAGCCTTGTGCCTGTAAGTATCTTTACCTTCTCTGTCAATTTCAAAGTCACCGTGGTGGTGCTTGACCGTGGCGATCCTCAAACCTCTGCTTTTCAGCAACGGTATCAGCTTTTCTATCAGGGTTGTCTTTCCGGTTTTTGATCTTCCTACGATGGAGAGGACGACGATGCTATTTTGTGCCATCATGAAAATAATTATTCTTCATAAAATAAAAATGAAAGGCAATGATAACCAGCGCATGTGTTATCTTTTTTTCTTCTATAAGTGAAGGGATCTCTTTCAGGGGAACGAGAGCAACCTCGATATCTTCATCGGGGTCAAAATTTGTCTCGGCAACCTTTCTTGCATTCTTGACGAGGTAGGTATGACAGAGGTTATTGAATATGGCCGGGTTAGGATTTACGGCGCCGAGGTATTGAACCTCCTCTCCTGCGTAGCCTGTCTCTTCCTTAAGCTCACGGAGCGCCGCCTCTTTATGCCCTTCATCATCTACAAGCCCTCCCGGTATCTCGAGGGTAATATCCTGCGAACCGTGTCGGTATTGTTTTATCATTACAACCTTCCCGTCTTCTGTCAGGGGAATAATATTGACCCAGTCATTTGTTTCAATGGTATAAAACTCCCCGACTTCTCGGGTCCTTGGAGAGAGCGCATGGTTTACGGCAATCCTGAACACCCTGTAATCTCTGTCAATCTTTAAATCTAAAAGCTCCCACTCTCGTATCATGACAATTCCGCATACAGACTACCATGTAGTATTCTCGCAATGCAATAGCAGCCGTTATAATGTCAACGAACATTGAAGCGCAGCTGCATAAGACTGATTTATATCAAAGGGGTGTCTGTCTATAAAAAGTGATGGGAAGCCTATTGAAGGAACCAACAGGCTTCGCTTGTGTAAAGCAATAAATGGAGCCGGGATGACGACAATAAATAACCAAAACAAAAAAGGGGGATAATTTTGAAAATACTACCTCTCGATTCTTTACCTCTTCCCTTTAATGCCCAGACCTATAAAACTCTTCGTACTCTATAAAAAAATTATGCCTGCTTCTTTACCTTCATCTGTTTACCGCAGCAGATTAAATCGCAAACCCCGGCACAACCGCACACCGTGTCCACCGATACGATCATCCCGCAGATACCACATTCGTACTTAGTGCCCTTTTTCACGGATGATCTTGCTGCCGGTTTTTTTGCTGCCGGTTTCGCTTTTACAGCAGGTTTCTTTGCTACCGGCTTCGCCTTGGCAGCTGGTTTCCTGGTTGCCATTTATTTCCTCCTTACGGGTTTTACTTCGCAGCTATTTTTTTGCTGCTTTCTTTGGTGCTGCTTTCTTTGCTGCCGGTTTTTTTGCTGCTGCTTTCTTTGGTGCTGCTTTCTTTGCTGCCGGTTTTTTTGCTGCTGCTTTCTTTGGTGCTGCT
>JAKQBZ010000129.1 GCA_029559435.1 Deltaproteobacteria bacterium
CCTTTTTACCGCGAAGCGGAGCGGGCCTGACTGTGCCTCAGCCATGGTCTCCATGATATCGGACCACTCGTTGATCTCTTTCCCTTCTATATTGACGATGATGTCGCCTTCCTTGATCCCTGCCTCATAGGCCGGGTATCCTTTCTCCACGCTGCCTACCTTTGTCGAGAGGACGCTGTATCCGCTCACGAAGACAACGTAAAAAAGAAGGGCCGCGAAGATAAGGTTGAAGAAGGGGCCGGAAAAGGCGATGAGGATCTTTATAAAGGGGGGCTTATGCGCGTAGGACCTCGGAACATCTTCTTCCTGAACCTCCTCTTCAGGCGATTCGCCGAGCAGCTTTACGTATCCGCCCAGGGGGACCATTGATAGCGCGTACTCCGTCTCGCCTCTCCTGAAGCTGAGGAGCTTTTTCCCGAAGCCCAGCGAGAAGGTCAGGACCTTTACGTTGGCGAGCCGCGCCATAAGAAAATGGCCGAGCTCGTGTACCAGTATAAGAAGGCTTAATGCGATAATTCCGTAAATAATGCTCATTACCATAATTATTACCTCAAGGTGTCTTGAATTTGTTCTCCGTATATGTTGTCGCCCATTGGTGGATCTCCCAGATCGTTGCGACGTCATCTACCTCGGCCTGCCCCGGGTGATGTTCAAGGGCATCCTCCACGAGGACGGGTATGTCGGTGAACCGTATCCTGCCTTCTATAAAGGCCTGGGACGCAACCTCGTTCGACGCGTTCAGCGCAATGACTGCGCTGTCCCCGGATGCCAGCGCGTCATAGGCAAGCCGCAGCGAAGGGAAGCGCCCAAGGTCAGGCGTGTGGAACGTCAACGTGGAGATATCTTCAAGGCTTAAAGGGCTTATGGCGAGGGGTTTTCGCACGCCTTCGTTGATCGCGTAGGCAATGGGTATCTTCATGTCGGGGTTGGCCATGTAGGCGATAAAAGAATGGTCGACAAGCTCCACGATCCCGTGGAGTATGCTCTCGGGATGGACGATGACCCTGATCCGCGAGGGCTCAATATTGAAGAGCCACCGCGCCTCGATCACCTCAAGCCCTTTGTTCATGAGGGTCGCCGAATCGAGGGTAATCTTCTGGCCCATCTTCCAGGTGGGGTGGTTGAGCGCTTCCTCGGGCCTTACGCCTTCCAGGGCGTCTTTGTCGAGCTTTCTGAACGGCCCGCCAGATGCGGTGATCATGATGGTCTTCAATTCCTTTTTCCTGATATTTTTCAATAGCTGATAGAGCGCCGAATGCTCGCTGTCCACGGGTATGAGCTTCGCGCCGCTCTTTTTGACCATCTTTGCGATGACCCTTCCGGCCATGACGAGGCTCTCCTTGTTGGCAAGGGCGAGGATCTTGCGGCACCGGAGCGCCTCCAGCGAGGGCTCCAGCCCGATGCTTCCCGGCAGGGCGTTGACGACAATATGGGCGTCCATGCCTATCATCGCCTTCATGCCGTTGATGCCGGTAAAGAGCTTGTTCCTGTCAAAGTTCACTTTATCTTTCTGCCCCTCATCGTAGATGCATACGTAGCGGGGCTTGAATTTTTCTATTTGTTGGTTCAGGAGATCTGCCTGCCCTTTGCACGCGAGGCCGAAGACCTCAAAGGCGTCCTGCTGCTGCCCGATCACTTCCAGCGTAGACCTTCCAATGGAGCCCGTTGAACCGAGTATAAGAATTTTCTTCTTCACGCACTATACCTCATAGATACTAATAACCAATAATCAAACATCAATCACCAATTAATATCCAATGACCAATGACCGAATACCCAAATGAGAAAAATACTGAAAGTTTTTGTTTGGTTATTATCTTTTATCATCCTATCCCTGCCAGGTAATAGTACAAAAACGGCGC
>JAKQBZ010000145.1 GCA_029559435.1 Deltaproteobacteria bacterium
CATATTCGGTTCTAACTCCCAGCTCAGGGCCTTGGCTGAGGTTTACGCATGCGACGACGCGCAGGAGAAGTTCGTCCAGGACTTTGTTGCGGTGTGGAATAAAATAATGAACCTTGACCGTTTCGACCTCGCCTGATCATAGCATAAACGTCTTCAAGAGGCGGGCGGTCAACAAACCGCCCGCCTCTATGAGCCGTTAGCTATGAGTTATGAGCCGCCTTTTAGAACACCTTCTTCAGCAGCTCGGCGGCGATGACCGCCTTTTCAACCTCTTTTGAGCCTTCGTAGATCTCCACGATCTTTGCGTCACGGTAGAACCTCTGGACGTCGTAATCGCTGATATACCCGTAGCCTCCGTGAAGCTGCAGCGCCTCGTTGGTAACGTATACGCCGGTCTCTCCTCCGAACCACTTTGCCATCGAGATAAGCGCGTGGTCGGGCTTGCCTTTGTCCATCGAGTAGGCCGCCCTCCAGTAAAGGCCCCGTGCGGCCTCTATGCGGGTTGCCATCTCCGCGAGCTTGAACTGGACCCCCTGGAGATGCCCCAACGTTTTCCCGAAGGCCTTTCTCTTTTTGACGTACGCGATGGCAAGTTCAAGGGCCCCCTGCGCGACGCCGACGCCCTGCGCCGCTACATGGTTCCTGGTTTTATTGAAAAAATCCATAAGCTGGTAAAACCCGTTCCCCTCTTCCCCGATAAGGTTTGCAGCCGGGACTTCGATGTTGTTGAGGCTCAGCTCGGCGGTGTTGTTCGCCCTGATGCCCATCTTGCCGTGTATCTTGTTTGCCTCGTAGCCGGGCCTGTCGGTCTCGACAAGGATCACGCTGTGCCGCCGGTGCGAGTCCTTTGCTTCAGGGTTGGTGATGCAGAAGATGAGGACATATTTTGCGATGCAGCCGTTCGTCGTGAACATTTTGCTGCCATTGATTATGTAGCTGTCGCCCTGTTTCGCCGCCGTTGTCTTCAATGAGGCGACGTCGCTTCCGGCATCGGCCTCGGTGATCCCGAAGCCTATGATCGCTTCCCCGGCAACGAGCGGCGGCAGGTATTTCTTTTTCTGCTCCTCGCTTCCGAATGCCTGGACCATCTCCGAGCCGAACGTACAGGAAAGGATCGACTGCCCGCAACCGGGATCGACGCGCCAGAACTCTTCAGAGATCAGCGAATGCTCGAGAAAGCCGAGGCCGTGCCCGCCGTATTCCTCCTTGATAAAGGCGCCGACAAAGCCGTATTCGCAGGCCTTTTTCCATATCGAAAGGTCGAACTCCTCTTTTTCATCAAATTCCCGTGCACGCTCGCGGAATTCCCCTTCAGCAAATTCCCGTGCCGCCTTCCTGATGTCAACCTGTTCCGAAGTTAATTCCATATAAACCTCACAAATAAGTAAAATACTACCGGCTCAAGGCCGATAGCCTTAACTCAAGCACCTCATCTTTAATAACCAATGACCAAACATCAATCACCAAATAATATCCAATAATCAATGACCGAATACCCAAACGGGAGAAGATACCGGAAAGTTCTTGTTTGATCATTGGGTATTGGGTATTCATTGTAGCTTGGTTATTGGTGATTGGTTATTTTTATTTAAAGCTACTCCTCGTGCCGCTTTCTCTCCTCGCGCCTCATCTCCCTGCGGAGGAGCTTGCCGACCTTCGACTTGGGGAGCATGTCCCGGAACTCGATATATTGGGGGATCTTGTAAGAGGCAAGGTGGTCTCTGCACCAGTGTATCAGGTCGTAGCCCGTAACCCCTTTCACGTCTTCTTTCAATACAACAAAGGCCTTTATCCTCTCCCCGACCTTTTCGTCCGGAACCCCGACAGCGCATACGGCAAGAACGGCCGGGTGCTCCTGCAGGGCAGCCTCGATCTCCGAGGATGACACCCTGTAGCCTTTATGCTTTATGGTGTCGGCGGTCCTGTCCACAAAGTAGTAGAAGCCCTTTTCGTCCTTTCTTAATACGTCGCCGGTCCTGTACCATCTCTGCCCATCTATCTCAACGAAAGATTCTTTTGTTTCCTCTTCCTTGTTCCAATATGCCCCTACCATATGATCTGAAGAGACAAGAAGTTCGCCGGCCTCCCCTACGGGCATATCCTCCAGCGTCGCTTCATCGACGATCTTTACCTTCTTTATAGAGATGGCCTTGCCAATGCTTCCCGGCGGTATCTCTTCCGTCACTGTCGGCATGGTAACGCCGCCGCAGGTCTCCGTTGCCCCGTATCCTTCATAGATCTTTTTGCCGAATTTTTCTTTCCACCGCCGCGCAGTCTCCTGGGGGAGAACGTCGCCGCCGCTAAAACAGTAGACAAGGGATGAAATATCATAAAAATCAAGCCTGTCATGTTCGAGGATCATCCTATAGAGGGCAGGAACACCGAAGAAGGTCTTTGCCTTGTACGCCTGAACATAGTAAAGAAAAGCGTCTATGTTGACCTTGGGCATGATGACAACGCAGTCTCCGGTCATACAGAGCGGGCCCAGGCCGAACACCTGTCCGAGGATGTGAAAAAGCGGCCCCCCCTGTATGACCACATTTTCGGGGGGCGGGATCACGGGGACGCTTACATCCAGCTGTGCCTTGACTGATTCAAGGAACAGGGCGTGATTGATGGGAACGCCCTTTGGGTTTTTTGTGGTGCCGCCTGTATAGAGCATTTCAAGGGTCTCATTCCGGCCAACCCTGGCCCCCTCCATGGTGGTCCTGGTCTTCATAAGGTCTGAGAGCTCATAGATGCCCTTTCCTTTTTCTATCTTGCCTTCCGGTATCCGGTCAAAGGCCTTGCCGATGAGCCACTTGTACCGGGGCAGAAGATCGGCCATCCTCGTGACAATGACTGTGTCAAGGGTGCCTTCTTCTTTCAGCTCTTTCGCATAGCCAAAGTTCGTATCGGCGCAGATAATGGTGCGCGCGCCCGAATCCCCGGCAATATACCTAAGGTCCCTCGGCGTGTAGATAGGGGCGATGGGTATTGCCACGGCCCCGATCTTCTGTATGGAAAGCCAGCTGATGATCCACTGCGGCGTGTTCGGCATGTAAAGAATTATCTTGTCGCGCTCCTTCAATCCCAACGATCTGAATCCCGTGGAAAGGCGCTCCACATATGCGAAAAGATCAACATAGTTCAGGGCCTCTCCCAGGTATCGAACCGCCGGTCTTCCCTTATACCGGTTTGCCGTTTCTTTAAAGGTTTCATATACATTCATCGTGCGCTACACTCCAAAATAGGCCGCCTTTATCTCCGGGTTGTTGTAGAGCTCTTCCCCTGTTCCATGGAGGGTGAGCATGCCGTTTTCGAGGACGTATCCCCGGTCAATAATAGGCAACACCGGCCTGGCAAATTGCTCGCAGATCAGGATCGTAACGTCCGCCTCTTTTCGTATCGTCACGATCGATTCGATAAGCTTCACCTGGATGGCAGGGGAAAGGCCGAGGAGCGGCTCGTCGAGGAGCATCAGCTTGGGCTTTGCCATGAGGGACATCCCGATGGCAAGCATCTGCTGCTCGCCGCCGCTTAAAAAGCCGGCCTTTCTCTTTCTTAAGGGCACAAGGGCCGGAAATATCCTGTAGATGTAATCGATCTTCTCCCTCATCTCTGCCCTGGACAGGAGGTAAGAGGCTATCTTCAGATTCTCTTCAACATCGCTCTCCACAAAGACCGGATGCCTTTCACGGGAGAGGACTATCCCCATCTTGACCCGCTCATCGGCCCAGCGGTCAGTAATATCCTGCTCGAGAAAAGAGATACGGCCGAAGATTGTGATCCGCTCGCCGCCCTTTCGCTGCTCCTTGAGCTTTGTGTCAAGGAGCAGCCCTGAGACCGTATTCATCAGCGTGGTCTTGCCGGCGCTGTTCGAGCCTATGATGCCGACAATCTCCCCCCTGTTCACTTCAATGGAGAGTTCGTTTATAGCGATGGCGTTTTCATAAAAGACCATAAGTTTGTCAACGTTCAGCATAATCCTGCCCTCTACACCTCCACACCGAGATAGGCCTTTTTCACCTCTTCGTCTTCCAGTATTTCTTTCGGAGGGCCTTCCTTGATCTTCTTGCCGTAATTGAGCACTATCACCTTGTCGGCTATGCGGAACAGCTCTTTCAATCTATGTTCCACCATTATCACCGTCTTGCCGTCCAGCAGGATCTTTTCAATAATGGGAATTATGCTTGTAACTTCTGCTATGGAAAGGCCTGAAAAAAGTTCATCGAGTATAAATATCTCGCTCTTGAGGGCAAGAAGCCGTGCGAGCTCGAGCCTCTTGAGATACCCGTGGGGAAGCACGCTCGCCGCCTTGTACGGCACCGAAGAGTCCCGCTCAAAACCGACCTCCTCGAGAACGTCCAGGGCTACCGCGTCCTTGTCTCCGAATCTTCCCCCCGAGGAAGCCCTGACCCTTGGCGATGCAAGGGGAACAACAATGTTCTTGTAGGCAGGAAGGTGGAAAAAGGGCTTCACCATCTGAAACGCCCTGCCGATGCCCATATTGGTGATCCTGTATGGGGTAAGGCCGATCACGTCCTTTCCTTTAAACACCACGCTGCCGTGGTCCGGCCTTACGAAGCCAGTGATCGTGTTGACAAGGGTGGTCTTGCCGGATCCGTTAGGCCCGATGATGCCCATGAGCGTATTTTCCTCAACCTTGACGCTCACATCATCCAGGGCTTTTACGCCGCCGAATGCCTTTGTTATGCCCTTTACCTCAAGAATGCTCACTTATCCTAACCTCTATACACCCGTCGTCAGCAGACAGCGCACAGCCGTCAACTGCAACAAAAAGGGCTTTTAGGCTGATTGCTGATAGCTGAAGAATCTGTTTTATTCAATCTTCACCCACCGTTCCATCTCGTTGTATTTTCGTGATGCGTAGTGGAAGATGCCTTCGGGGAGCGCCACGACGCACACAACGAGGATAAGCCCGTAGAAGACGATCCGCAGCGTTCCGAACTCGCGAAGTATCTCGGAGAGGGGAACAAGTATCATGGCCCCCACAAGCGGGCCGGCAAGCGTCCCTATCCCGCCTATCGCAGCGGCGGCAATAGGGAGGATGGAGAACTCCATGGCAAATACAGGCATCCCGGTAAACTGATAAGAGTGCGTCATAAAAGCCCCGCAGAAAGCACAGATGCTGCTGCCGATGAACAGCGCCTGCGCTTTGAAGGCGTAGATGTTAATG